>JBOHIT010000303.1:0-7139 GCA_050726155.1 Bradyrhizobium sp. | reverse complement strand
GGCTTGATCTGGGTGAATCGTGTTTCCCAGAATCTCAGCACGTGCTGGGGAATGTCGAGATCGTCCGCGACCTCGCTGATGGTACGGAACGCATCCGGCGCCTTGTCCAAATGCTCGCTCCTCTCAGCTCATCAGAACCTGCGGTTCTGGTTTTATGTCTGACGCGCCGTCATCACGCGAAGCGGAAGCCACTACTCTTTAAAACGCTACGCTGAAGGAAAACGCTCTAATCGTCCTTGGCGTCGCCATTCGTCACAGCGTGACCATTGATGCGCTGCTTCAGGATGGCCGACGGCTTGAACACCATCACGCGACGCGGAGAGATTGGTACTTCGGTGCCGGTCTTCGGGTTACGTCCGATGCGTTGACCCTTCTTGCGCACCATGAACGAGCCGAACGACGACAGCTTCACCGTCTCGCCCTTCTCAAGACAATCGGTGATTTCTTTCAAAACGAGTTCAACGAACGCAGACGACTCCGTCCGCGACAAGCCCACCTTCTGGTAGACCGCCTCGCACAAATCGACGCGTGTGACTGTTTTTCCGGTCCCTGTCATCGCCTGCCCCGCACTCTCGGCGAACAATTTATTCTCTGAAATTATGAGGTTAGCACGCAATGGTCAACAGTGACCATCATGCACACGCATGAATCGATACGACCGATTTGTCTGGTATTTTACTTAAGGCTCACCAGCGAACGAGCGCGGAACCCCAGGTGAAGCCGCCGCCCATCGCTTCCAGCAGCACCAGATCGCCCTTCTTGATGCGTCCGTCCTTGACCGCGACGTTGAGCGCCAGCGGGATCGACGCCGCCGAGGTGTTGCCATGCAGATCGACGGTCAGCACCACCTTCTGCGGCGCAATATGCAGCTTGTGCGCCGAAGCATCGATGATTCGCTTGTTGGCCTGATGCGGAACGAACCAGTCGATGGCCTCGGCGGTGGCGCCGGTGGCGTTGAATGCATCGACGATCACGTCGGTGATCATGCCGACCGCGTGCTTGAAGACTTCGCGGCCTTCCATCCGGAGATGGCCGACGGTCTGGGTCGAGGACGGACCGCCGTCGACAAACAATTTCGACTTATGGCGGCCGTCGGAACGCAGATGCGTCGTCAGTATACCACGGTCGGTCGGCTGGCCCGGCTGGTCCTGCGCCTCGAGCACCACGGCGCCGGCGCCGTCACCGAACAGCACGCAGGTGCCGCGGTCGGTCCAGTCGAGTATGCGCGAGAACGTCTCCGCACCGATCACCAGCGCGCGCTTGTGCGAGCCGGAGCGCAGGAAATTGTCGGCGGTCGCGAGCGCAAAGACGAAGCCGGAGCACACCGCCTGCAGGTCGAAGGCGACGCCATGGTTGATGCCTAGCGCGTTCTGGACCGCGACCGCGGTCGCCGGAAAGGTGTTGTCCGGGGTCGAGGTCGCCAGCACGATGAGGTCGATTTGCTGCGCGTCGATGCCGGCATGGTCGAGCGCGGCGCGCGCGGCGTTGATCGCCAGATGCGAGGTGAACTCGCCTTCGGCGGCGATGTGGCGCTGCCGGATGCCGGTGCGCTGCACGATCCACTCGTCCGAGGTATCGATCCGGGCCGCCAGTTCGGCATTGGTCAGAACCTGCCGCGGCAGATAGGAGCCGCAGCCGAGCACGACCGAACGTTTCGCAGTCACGAGACAGCCTCCTGCGCGGTCTGCGCTTGAGCCAGCGCACTGCCGTCGCGATTAAGCATCTGATTGATCTTGGTGAGGAGATCGCAGCGGACCATCTCATAGCCAACATCGACGGCGTAGGCAAAGCCTTCGGCGTTGGTTCCGCCATGGCTTTTGACCACCACGCCCTTGAGGCCGAGTAGCACGCCGCCGTTGGATTTGTTGGGGTCGAGCTTGTGCCGCAGGGCCGTGAAGGCGTTGCGGGCGAACAAATAGCCGATTCGGGACCGCCAGCTCGAGGCCATGGCGCTGCGCAGAAATTCCGACATCTGGCGTGCGGTGCCCTCGGCGGCCTTGAGCGCAATATTGCCGGAAAAGCCTTCGGTCACGATCACATCCGCAGCACCCTTGCCGATCCCGTCGCCCTCGACGAAGCCGATATAATCGAGCTCCGGCAGGTTCATCGCGCGCAGCTGCTCGGAGGCCGCGCGGATTTCCTCGCCGCCCTTCACTTCCTCGGTCCCGATATTGAGCAGGCCAACGGTCGGGCGCGGCTTGCCGAACAGCACGCTTGCCATCGCGCCGCCCATCACCGCCAGCGCCACCAGATGATGATGGTCGCCGCCGATGCTGGCGCCGAGATCAAGCACGACCGAGTCGCCGCGCATGGTCGGCCATACGCCGGCAATGGCCGGGCGATCGATCCCCGGCATGGTGTGCAAATGAAAGCGCGCCATCGCCATCAGGGCGCCGGTATTGCCGGCGGAAATCGCGACGTGCGCCTCGCCCTTCTTTACGGCGTCGATCGCAAGCCACATCGACGAGTTCTTGCGGCCGCGGCGCAGCGCCTGGCTCGGCTTGTCGTGCATGCTGACGGTGACGTCGGTGTGGACCACCCGCGACGCCTTCTTCATGGCTGGATGTTTGGCGAGCTGCGCTTCTATCAGCGCGCTGTCGCCGAACAGCAGGAATTCTGTGTCGGGATGCCGGATCAATGCCGCCGCGGCGCCGGGAATGACGACCGATGCGCCGACATCGCCACCCATGGCGTCAAGCGCGATTCGAACCTTTTGAGGCATGAACGTCCCGGAAACCTGATCTCTTTGCAGCCCTGTTCGAGCCCGGCCGCGCGCTGAAAGCATCCGCCGATAGCGGCGCTCGGCGGAACGCATCGCCGCGCCCCCGCCGGGCCGCGACAATAGCGTGTCCCCGTCCCGACACAACCTCTTGACCACGCTCTTTGCGCGATGGGAACCCGCGCCGCCCGGAATCGGGAATAGCCAGTAAAACGAGTTAATTCAATCTATTACGACGAATCCCTCGTGAAATGTGATAACCGCTTGGCGCGGAATAGTGTCGGCCAGTGCACTTTAACGGCGTCTCACTTGCCTTTCGGCTTCTTGGCACCGGGCTTTTTGGGCGTGACCTGCAACGCCTTGAGCGCCGCAAATGGATGATCCTCGGGATCGGGGGCTTCCACCAGCGGCTCGAAAACCGCATCCGGCTTGCGCGGATAGGGATCGACGGCGAGGTAGAGCGCGTCGGTGGCCAGCCTGCCGAGATCGATGATTCCGTTTTCGATCGGCTCCGGCGGATCGGGCGTCTCCTCATCGCTTTCCTCAGCCTCGTCGACCAGCGCGGCCATCTCCGGAATCTGGTCCGGCGGCGCGAAGATCAAGTCGATCGGCTCGTCGATGTCGCTCTCCATCTCCTCCAGCGTCACCACGCAGGTCTGTCCGATCCGCGCCCGCACACGACCCGTGACATGATAGCGGCCGCCGCTGTTCGGCGTCACGTCGAGCGATGCCTGCACCGAAAGCACCTCGCGCAGGCCGCCGACATCGGCGACCGCAGCGCGCGTGGCTTGATCCGCCTCGAGGTCACGATGCAGACCCGTGTCCGGGATTTTCTCCACGGCGAGGGGTACGCGCCAGGGGTCCGGCTTCGCGATGGTGCCACTCTGTTCCGTCGTGCCAGTCTTGCTCATGCTTGTGCGCCCGCCTGCTCCGGCGAAGGAAACTTGAAAGTGCCGCCCATCAGCGCCGCCTCGCCTTCGCGGTCGAGCGCCGCCATGACAGCCTCGGCATAGCTCGCAAGCCGGCGCGCCTTTTCGATGTTCTCCCCGTTGAGGACATTCTTGCACAGCGCCTGCGCCAGCGCTTCGGCCCCCTCGGTCAGAGCCATGTCATAGGCCGCGGTGCGGCCATAGAACGCCTCGCCGAAGGCCTGCATTTTCTTCGGCACTTTGAGGTCACTGACCCCCAATTCGCGCAGATTATCGTCCATATCGTTGCAAAAATGGTCGAACAGCGCCTGAGACAGGTCCCGGCCGGCCGCGGTGGATTTGAGCCGCCGCAAGACCAGCCATAAATGCATCAGAAGCAGGTCAAAACGGCCGTTAACCGTATCCGGGACCCCCAAGTCCCGATAAAACAACGGTTCTCGCGCCTGCGTCACGATCATGCCATAGATGGCCTCGATGGTGCCGCGCGGGGCGAGCCGGGGTTTCCTGAAGTGATTGAACGGCCAGAGCATTGTGGGTTCCGTAACCGAGCCCCAACGGTTTCCGCCTTGAAGGTTTCAACCGTGGTCGCCCGCGCATATTGCAATCCTGCGTGCTGCCCGGTACGTCAACGCCTCGCGCGATGCAAGGGGACTGGACAACTCCGTAAATGACCGAGACGAGCCCAAGCTCATGCGCGCCCTCGCCGCGCCGCCTGATCGCGCGCTGGCGCGGTTTGCGCAGTCTTGCCGCTATGGCCATGGTCTGCGCCGTTCTCGGCGCCTGCACCGGCGAGCAATTCCAGAAGGGCTATATCCTGCCCCCCGGCGCGCTTGAGCAGATCCCGATCGGCGCCAGCCAGGATCAGGTGCTGATCGTGATGGGCACGCCCTCCACCGTCGCCACCCTGAACGGCGAGGTGTTCTATTACATTTCGCAGCGCTCCGAACGCAAAATCGCTTTCATGAACCAGCAGGTCGTCGACCAGCGGGTGATTGCGATCTATTTCGACAAGAATCGCCAGGTACAGCGGCTCGCCAATTACGGGCTGCAGGACGGCAGGATCTTCGACTTCATCAGCCGCACCACGCCGACCTCCGGCCAGGAACTCAGCTACCTGACGCCGCTGTTCAAGCTGCTCAGCTTCAACTAAAGCCTGAGGCTCACGGGCCCCTGCGCCAAGTGGCCCGCTTGCCCTCTGGCCACACGCTGCCTACGCTCGCCTGCAAAACAACAGCCAGCAGGGAGTGACTTTGTGACCAGCCGATTTTTTTCACGACGCCGTATTCTGACCGGAGCCGCCGCGCTCTCCACTGCGGCCATTTTGCCGCGCTCGAGCCTCGGCGCCGACTGGCGGCCCACCGAAACCGTGCGCCTGATCGTGCCGGCCGCACCCGGGGGCACCACGGACGTGATGGGACGCTTGCTGGCGGCCCATTTGCAGAAGGCGTGGGGCCAATCCGCGGTGGTCGAAAACCGCTCCGGCGGCGGCGGCACCATCGGCACCGCCGAAGTCGTGCGCAGCAAGGGTGACGGCCACACCATCCTGGTCGGCAATCCCGGCCCCAACGCCATCGCCTACAGCATCTTCCGGAACATGACCTACAAGGCCGACCAGTTGCAGCCGGTCTCCAACCTGATCCGGATTCCCAACATCATCTCGGCGCACCCCTCGGTGCCGATCAAGTCGGTCGCCGACATGGTGGCCTACATCAAGGCCAACCCGGACAAGCTCACCTACGGCTCGTCAGGCATCGGGCAGAGCCCTCACCTCACCCTGGCCTGGTTGCTGCAACTCCCGGGACTGAAGATGGTGCATGTGCCGTTCCGCGGCGCCGGACCGGCGCTGCAGGCCGCACTTGCCGGCGATATCCAGATCCTGTCGGACAATCTCTATCCGACACTGCCGCAGGTGATGGATGGCAAGCTCAACGCGCTGGCGGTGACGACGACGGAACGGAGTCCGTCGGGCCCGAACATTCCCACCGTGCGCGAGACCGGGCCGGACCTCGCAAAATTCGACGTCTCATCCTGGTTCGGAATCTTCCTGCCCAAGGCCGTCCCCGCGCCTGTTCTCGATGCGCTCAACAGGGAAATCAAAGTGTTTCTGGAGCGCGACGACATCAAGGACAGTATGGCCAAGATCGGCGCACGCCCCGATTACGGCACGCCGCAGCAATTTTCCGATTTCACCGAGGCAGAGACGGTGAAGTTCGGCGCCATCATCAAACAGGAAGGCCTGCAGATGGACGCCGGCTGAGCGCACAACTCCCATAGCTTCCACAATGAAAAACCCCGCGGCTCGCGCCGCGGGGTTTTTGTTGATCAGGCTTGTTGCAGGCTTATCGCCGCTCAGTGCGCCAGGATCGCCAGCAGCAGCAGCGCCACGATGTTGGTGATCTTGATCATCGGGTTGACGGCGGGACCCGCCGTATCCTTGTAGGGATCGCCGACGGTGTCACCGGTCACCGCCGCCTTGTGAGCGTCGGAACCCTTGCCGCCGTAATGGCCGTCCTCGATGTACTTCTTAGCGTTGTCCCAGGCGCCGCCGCCCGAGGTCATCGAGATCGCGACGAACAGACCCGTCACGATCACGCCGAGCAGCATGGCGCCGACCGCCGAGAACGCCGCCGACTTGCCGGCCGCACCGCCGCCCGCGATTCCGAAGATCACGAAGTAGACGAAGATCGGCGACAGCACCGGCAGCAGCGACGGGATGATCATCTCCTTGATCGCCGCCCTGGTCAGCAGGTCGACCGCGCGGCCGTAATCCGGCTTGTCGGTGCCCTGCATGATGCCGGGTTTCTCGCGGAACTGACGCCGCACTTCCTCGACGATCGCACCGGCCGCACGGCCCACGGCCGTCATGCCCATCGCGCCGAACAAATACGGCAGCAGGCCGCCGAACAGCAGGCCGACCACGACGTAGGGATTGTTGAGCGAGAAGTCGGGCAGCACGCCCTGGAAGTACGGGTACTTCGCCGCGTTGGCGATGAAGAACTTCAAGTCTTCATTGTAGGCCGCGAACAGCACCAGCGCGCCGAGACCGGCCGAGCCGATCGCGTAGCCCTTGGTGACCGCCTTGGTGGTGTTGCCGACCGCGTCGAGCGCGTCGGTGGCCTTGCGGACTTCCTTCGGCAGACCGGCCATTTCGGCAATGCCGCCGGCATTGTCGGTGACCGGGCCGAAGGCGTCGAGCGCCACGATCATGCCGGCCAGCGCCAGCATCGTGGTGGTGGCGATCGCGATGCCGAACAGGCCGGCAAGGCTGTAGGTGACGAGGATGCCCGCGATGATCACCATCGCCGGACCGGCGGTGGATTCCATCGAGATCGCCAGACCCTGGATCACGTTGGTGCCGTGACCGGTGACCGACGAGGCTGCGATCGACTTCACCGGGCGATAGTCGGTGCCGGTGTAGTACTCGGTGATCCAGATGATCAGACCGGTCACCGCGAGACCGACGATGCCGCACCAGTAGAGCGTGGTGGTGG
>JBOHIT010000302.1:0-10362 GCA_050726155.1 Bradyrhizobium sp. | reverse complement strand
GGCCGCTGCGAGCGAAGGCGGCGAGGCTGCGGCAGCACCCGGCCGCGAGCAGCGGCATCGCCGCGGCCGCCGCCACAACGAGTTCCGAAAGCCCCGCGAAGGCGCGCCGGTCGACGCCAACGCGACGCCGCCGGTGGCGGGCGCACCGCCGCAAGAGGCGCGCGCCGACAACAATCGTCCGCCGCGCGAACGCTTTGAAAACAAGGGCCGGGAAAACGATAAGAGCCGCGACAACAAGGGTGGTGGCCGTCCGGAGAAATTCGGCGGCGATCGCAACAAGGGCGACCGCAACAAGGGCGGCGGGCGTGATCGCGATTCCGGCGGGCGTGACAAGGGCGGCCGCGACAAGCGCGATAGCGGTCCGTCGCATCGCCAATACGCGACCAGCGCCGCACCGCGCGAGCGCGACCGGCCGATCGATCCCAATTCGCCGTTCGCAAAACTCGCGGCGCTGAAGGAACAGCTCGCCGGCAACAAGGATCGCTAGTTTCTAGTGATTTGTTTGACGCGTTTTCTTCAGCGAAAACGCTATGGCAGGTCTTATTGGATCGACAGCGTCTCGATAAATGGCTGTGGCACGCGCGGGTGGTGAAGGCCCGCACAAGCGCTGCCGCCCTCGTCGAAGCCGGCCATGTCCGCATCAACGGCGTGCGCGAGAAATCTCCGGGACATGCGGTGAAGCCCGGCGACGTGCTCACGATCGCGCTCGACAATTCGGTGCGGGTGCTGAAAGTCGCGGGGTTTTCCGAGCGGCGGGGCGATGCATCGGCCGCGCGCGTGCTCTACGAGGATTTGCAGAACCGCGGGGAATAACTATCTGCAAGCGAGCCTGGCGGGCGCTGGAAATGCCGCGCTTTCCGGCATTCCGGCCTGTCTGTTGTTGCCTTGCTGTTGCCTGCCTCTTCCCTTGCGGCAGTGCAGTTCATGCGCTACGCAAACCCCGGAAAAGTTGACCGTTTCGGAGCCACCCTCTCGGAGTCCTGGATGACTTACGTCGTCACTGAAGCCTGCATCAAATGCAAATATACCGACTGCGTTGAAGTCTGCCCCGTGGACTGTTTCTACGAGGGCGAGAACATGCTGGTCATCCATCCCGACGAGTGCATCGACTGCGGCGTCTGCGAACCCGAATGTCCCGCTGACGCCATCAAGCCTGACACCGAGCCGGGGCTCGAGAAGTGGCTCGAGGTCAACACCGAATACGCCAAGAGCTGGCCCAACATCACCCAGAAGAAGGACCAGCCGGCGGACGCGAAAGAATTCGAGGGTGTGGAAGGCAAGTTCGAGAAATATTTTTCCAAGGAACCCGGTACCGGGGACTGATTCGCCGGATCGGCGTTTCAGACTGAGATAAGACCGTTCCGGACCTAATCTGAACCTAATCCGGGGCCAACAGACCATATATAGCCTGCTGATTTAACCCTGTTGACGGACTTATGACCGAAAGGTCCCTGCAAAGGTCCGGAATGGGGCGTAAATCATTGATTTTTGCGGAAAATGTGCTATATTGGGCACATTACAAGCCGGACTTGGCCACGCGTATCTTGTGGCCCCCGGTGGTCCCGTAAAAACATCGAACAGGGGCGTGGCAGTTCCGCGCGCAGGCTGTGTCACAGAAAACGCGTAAAAAGAGTGTTTCAAAGACTTCGAAAAAAGCCGCCGCGGCCAGCCGCAGCGCAACCAAAGGCCGTGCCAAGGCGCCTGTAAAGGATGCCAGGAAGGCTGCGGCCACAAAGTCCTCGAAAAACAAAAGAAGCTCAATGCCAGATAAGACTGCAAAAACTGCCGCGAAAGCGACGGCTTCGAAGGCTACTGCTTCGAAGGTCGCTCCCAAGACTGCCCCCAAGGCCGCTGCCCCCAAAGCTCCCGTTGTCGCCCCCAAGGCTGCCGTTGCGGCGCCGAAGGCCGCGGTTGTGGCTCCGAAGGCCGCCGTGGCGGCCCCGAAGGCTGCCGCCCCGCGCGTGGAAGAGCCGAAGAAGGTTCTCACCCAGCGCCAGGGCTTCAAGACCAATGAATTCGTGGTCTATCCCGCTCACGGTGTCGGCCAGATCCTGGCGATCGAGGAGCAGGAGATCGCCGGCGCCAAGCTTGAGCTGTTCGTGATCAATTTCATGAAGGACAAGATGACGCTGCGGGTGCCGACCGCCAAGGTCGCCAATGTCGGCATGCGCAAGCTGTCCGATCCGGCGCTGGTCAAGAAGGCGCTTGAGACGCTCAAGGGCCGTGCGCGCGTCAAGCGTACGATGTGGTCGCGCCGGGCGCAGGAATACGAAGCCAAGATCAACTCCGGCGACATCGTTGCGATCGCCGAAGTGGTGCGCGATCTCTATCGTTCGGAATCGCAGCCAGAACAGTCCTACAGCGAACGCCAGCTCTATGAAGCAGCGCTCGATCGCCTGTCGCGCGAAATCGCCGTCGTCCAGCATTCGACGGAGACCGAAGCGGTCAAGGAAATCGAGAGCCAGCTCGCCAAGAGCCCGCGCCGCGGCGCCAAGACCGAAGGCAGCGCAGAAGCCGAGGGTGAAGGCGACGAGGCCGACGCCGACGGTGACGACACAGCCGTTGCGGACGAGGCGGCGTAAGCGGTTTCTTGCAGAGTTTGAAATGAAAAGCCCGGTCGAGAGACCGGGCTTTTTGTTTTTTGTGCGTGACCTATCCTACGTCGTCCCGGACAAGCGAAGCGCGATCCGGGACCCATAACCACCAATGCATATGGATGGATTCGCTGGAGCCACAGCGTCATGCAACAATCGAAGTTTGTGGTTATGGGTCCCGGCCTTCGCCGGGACGACACTGTGGGGATGACGGCCTTTCGCGCGTCAATCCACCACGATCTTCACGCGATCGCGGGTCTTGACCTGGGCGTTGGCTTCGAGGCCGTTGAGGATGCGGAAGCGCTGGGCGGGGCGGTCGACGCCGGACATGCGGTGGGAAAGCGATTCCACGGTGTCGCCGGGCTGCACGGTAATGACTTTGATGCGCAACGGCCGCGCGGCCTGGATTTCCTCGAGGGTCAGGCGGCGGAACGAGTTGACGGTTTCGCGCGCGTTGCGATCGCTCTCGGTGCTCTTCTGCTTGGCTGCAAAAATGAAGCGGTAGACGTCGCTGCCGAAGCGCAGCGCGTAGACTTTGAACTGCCACTGGTCGCCATGGGCTGACGCTGACGCAGCCGGGAAGCCGTTGATGGTGAGATCCTCGGTTGACGCCTTCTCGACGCCTTCCATCCAGCCGCTATTGAGGTAGTCGCCGAGCGTCTGCTCCGCCGGCACCCGCACCACGTCGAAGCGCATCGCCTGGGTGCCGCCCTCGCGGACGCCGATCACGGCCTGGGCGGTGTTATCCAGCGTGAATGTATCGGGGGCGGCAAAGGTGAAGCCGAGCTTGGGGTGCAGGAAGCGCCGGCCGCGCACGAACCCTTCGCTGGGATCCTCGCCATAGACGATGTTGTCGATCGCGGCCAGATATGTCTCGCGGTCGCGCTCGCCGCCTTCGGGCGAGGAATATTGCCGCGCCGAGTTCTGCGCATTCTGCACGCGCTCGGGCGTTGCCGGATGCGAAGATAAAAAGTCCTGCGCGCGGGGATCGAGCGAGGTTTTGCCGGCCTTCATCGCGGCGTTGCGTTCCATCGCGTTGAGGAAGCGCGAGGCGCCATAGGGATCGAAATGCGCGCGCGCCGCAATGCCGACGCCGATGCCGTCGGCCTCGAACTCCTGCGCGCGGGAGAAACTCGCCATCGTCAGTTTTGTTTTTGCAAGCGCCAGCGCGGTCAAATCCGGATCGTTGCTCATGTCGGTGACGACGCGGGTGACGACCGCGGCCTGCCGCGCCTGGTCCTCGCGGATCGAGGCGTGTTTTGCGAGTACATGCGCCATCTCGTGGCTCAGCACCGATGACAATTCCGAGGTGTCGCTGGCGAGCGCGATCAGGCCGCGTGTGACGTAAAGCTGGCCGGTCGGCAGCGCGAAGGCGTTGACGGCGCCGGAATTGAGGATCGTCACCCGGTAAGCCTGATCCGGGCGATCGGAGGCCGCGACCAGCCGCTCGACGGTCTTGCTGATCAGCGCTTCCAGCTTCGAGTCGTCGTAGGCGCCGCCATAGGAGGAGAGGATGCGCTCATGCTCGCGCTCGCTCGCCGGCGTTTGCGCCACAGTGCGGTTCGGTTTGGCCGGCGCTGTGATGGCCGGCGCTGTCGTCTCGAACCGGCCCACGCTGCCGCATGCCGACAGCGTCAAGGCAGCGCACAGCACGGCCGGCGCAGCCAAAAGGCGGCGGCCTGTACTTCCTTCGCGCCGTTCTGAACGCCTCGTCACGTCAGCCACTCTTGGTTGTCGAGCTCGATCATGATCCGATCGGATCATGATCTCACCTCTTGGTTGGGCATGATCTATCCGAAAAACCGGTTCCCACTTTTTCGGATCATGCCGCTAATTCCCACCCAGCACTTCAATCTGCCCCACCCGGAGCACCTCGATCCGTGGTCCACCCCGCGCCTCGACATAGCCGCGGACACGAATCCGTCGATTTTCGAGGGACTTAGGCGACAGCCCGACCGCCTCGAACGCCGCTACCATGCGCCTTGAAATAGTCACAGCAAAGTCCCGTGTCCAGTTCCGGCCAAAATTCAGATAGGTCGTTGCCCCTGCCTGCCGCACGGACAAAACCTTGCCCTCGACCACCGTAAAGCGCCCAGTCCCGGCCAAAATATCGCCGGGACTTTCCGCGTTTTTTATGGCCGCCGGATCGGCCCAGGTTCCCCTTTTGGCCTGCCGCGCCTCGGCCTCGGCGGCCGCCAGTTCCGCGGCGCAGTCCTTATTGGCGATTTCAGTCGAAACCAGCGCCTCGCCTCGCCGCAGCAACTCGCTTTGCACCGGCGTCTCGGAACCGGAGAGGAACACGAAGGCGGCCTGGCGGCCGTAGCGATCCGGCGCGTCGTCTTCGCCGCGCAGTGTCACGTCTTGCCCGCCAACGATTACAGTCAACGCCGCAGCTTTGGTCTTGTCCGAACTGACCTGCACGATCCCGGCGAGGCGGACTTCACGGCCGTCGTCGAGCCTGATCGTGCTGATGTCGATCACCGCGGCGACACGGCCTTCGCCCTGGGTTTCAAAGGCGCAACCGGCCGACAATGCGGGACCGCCGGAGGACAGCAGCAGCAGACCAACCGCGACCCATGGTCCGCAACGCAAGGCCTTGGTGGTCATGACGCTGCTCTTTGTCCCGTTGTTCGCTATGCTGCACCTCAATTGCTATCCGAAAAAATGACCAAGGGGGAGATGATGGAAATCAACGGCATCGCGCATATTTTTCTAACCGCCTCGAATTACCAACGGTCCCGCGAGTTCTATCGCAAGCTGTTGCCGTTCCTCGGGCTGCAGCCCGTCATCGATACCGAGACAACCTATTATTGCGTCGGCGGCCGCACCGCGGTCGGCATCAGTGCGCCATCGGCCGAACACGAAGGTGCATCGTTCGAGCAAAAACGCGTCGGTCTGCATCATCTGTGCTTTCGCGCCCGTGAACGCGCCGACATCGATGAACTGCACAGTTTTCTCGGCACGCTCGACGCCAAAATCATCCGCGCGCCGCGCGAGGACCAATGGGCGCCGGGATATTATTCGATATTGTTCGAAGATCCCGACGGCATCCGGCTCGAGCTCAATCATGTGCCGGGGAAGGGATTGTTGGGGTAGCGCTCTACCCATCCTACGGGACCATTCCGCTTAGCGGAAAAATGCGGGCGAGCCGCGCTTCGCGCGCGCCTTGCCGCTGTGGGTGCCATGCGGCATGATCGAGCCCGAGTGAAAATTCGAAGCCGCAGGCAATGCGGCAGCCAAAAAAGGGAGGCCTTCATGAAACGGGTCGTTACGGGCATTTTCGCCGCAGCATTGGCGATGTCGAGTACGGCTGCACTGGCGCAAGCCAAGCCGCCGCTCAAGCTCGGTGGCATTCTCGACATGTCGAGCCTGTACGCCGATATCACCGGGCCCGGCAGCGAGTATGCGGCGAAAATGGCGGTCGAGGATTTCGGCGGCGAGGTGCTTGGCCGCAAGATCGAGATCATCGCAGCCGATCACCAGAACAAGGCCGACCTTTCCGCCAATATCGCCCGCGACATGCTCGACAACCAGGGCGTCGAGATGCTGTTCGATGTCGCGGCGTCCGCGACCGCGCTGGCCGCCGGTGAGATCGCCAAGGCGCGCAACAAGATCGTGATCTTCAACGGCCCCGGCTCGATCCGGCTCACCAACGAAGCCTGCGGTCCCCTGACCGTCCATTACGTATTCGACACCTACGGGCAGGCCAATGTGACCGGTTTGGCCTCCGTCAAGCAGGGCCTCGACAGCTGGTACTTCCTGACCGCGGACTATGCGTTCGGACATGACCTGGAAAAGGACACCGCCAATGTCGTGGCGAAATCCGGCGGCAAGGTGCTCGGCACCGTGCGGCATCCGCTCAACACGTCCGACTTTTCCTCATTTTTGCTGCAGGCGCAGTCTTCCAAGGCCAAGGTGATCGGTCTGGCCAATGCCGGCGGCGACACCATCAACGCCATCAAGCAGGCGGCCGAGTTCGGATTGATGAAGAGCGGCCAGAAGGTCGCGCCGCTGCTCGCCTTCGTCACCGATATCGACAGCATCGGGTTGGAAACCGCACAGGGCCTGCTGCTCGCCGAAGCCTTCTACTGGGATCTCAATGACGACACCCGTGCGTTCTCAAAGCGCTTCATGGAACGCATCAAGCGGGTGCCGACGTCGGCGCAGGCCGGCGTCTACTCCTCGGTCTCGCACTATTTGAAGGCCGTGAAGGCGGCCGGTACCACCGATTCGGCTGCCGTCATGAAAATCATGAAGGAGACCCCGATCAACGACATGTTTGCCAAGAACGGCAAGATCCGCGAGGACGGCCGCATGGTGCATGACATGTATTTGTTCGAGGTCAAGAAGCCATCGGAATCCAAGGCCCGGTGGGACGATTACAAGCTGCTCGCGACCATCCCCGGCAATGAGGCGTTCCAGTCGCTGGAATTGTCGCGCTGCCCGCTGGTGAAGAAATAGGTTTCGTCATTGCGAGGAGCGTAGCGACGAAGCAATCCATCTTTCCTGCGTCATAGAATGGATTGCTTCGCTTCGCTCGCAATGACGGCTTGGAAACATAACGAATAACGACAATAGGAAAATCGCACATGAGCCAGAACGAAATGGTCCTCCAGAATCTCGACCAAGGTCTCCTCACCATCACCATGAACCGTCCCGACCGGCGCAACGCGCTCAATCCGGACATGACGCGCGGGCTCGTCGATGCGGCGCGGCGTGCGGCCGAGGATCACGAGGTGCGCGCGGTGCTGCTGAAGGGCGCCGGCGGCACGTTCTGCGTCGGCGGCGACGTCAAGTCGATGGCCGAGGGGCGCGCGCCGCTGTCGTTCGAGGCCAAGATGGTCAACCTTCGCCGCGGCATGGAAGTCTCGCGCATCTTGCACCAGATGCAAAAGCCCGTCGTGGCGCAAGTCGACGGCGCTGCCGCCGGTGCCGGACTCTCGATCGCGCTCGCCTGTGACCTGCGCGTCGCCAGTGCGTCGTGCAAGATCACCACCGCATTCGCCAAAGTCGGATTGTCCGGCGATTACGGCGGCACCTATTTCCTGACCCAGCTGCTCGGCAGCGCCAAGGCGCGCGAATTGTATCTGACGTCGCCGGTGCTGAGTGCGCAGGAAGCCTACAACCTCGGCATGGTGACCAAGGTGGTGCCTGACGCTGAAGTCGAAGCGGTAGCGCATGACCTCGCGATGTCGCTGGCGCAGGGTCCGTCGATCACGCTCGGCTACATCAAGCGCAACATCAACAACGCCGAGACGATGTCGCTGGAAGAATGTTTTGATGCCGAGGCGATTCATCATTCGCGTTCGGGCGAAACGCTCGATCACAAGGAAGCGGCGAAGGCTTTCGTCGAGAAGCGCAAGCCTGTGTTCCAGAATCACTGAGAGGGCACGAGTATGGCCGGCTATATGAGGCTGCGGCAGATCTGCCTGGTGGCGCCGCATCTGGAGCCCGTGATCTCGGATATCGCAGGGATCATGGGGCTGAACGAGTGCTACCGCGACGGCAACGTCGCCAAATACGGGCTCGAGAACGCGCTGCTGCCGGTCGATACCATCCTGCTGGAGGTGGTGGCGCCGTTCCAGCCGGGGACGGCCGCGGGGCGATTCATCGACAAGAATGGCGGCCGCGGTGGCTATATGGCGATCTTCTGCTGCGACGATCCCGATGCCCATGGCAAGCGCGCCAACGCGATGGGCGTACGAACCGCCAACGTCATTACGCACGCGCCCTATCACGGCGTGCAGCTGCATCCGCGCGACTGCCGCGCCGCTTTCATCGAGTTCAATCACTCCGAGGGCAGCGATGATGTGTTGGGGGTCTATCCGCCGGCCGGCCCCGACTGGCTGAAGTCGATCCGCAAGGATGTGACGCTGGCGCTGACGGACGTCGAGATGGAGAGCCCGGAACCGGAGGTGCTGGCCGCGCATTGGGGCAAGATCATCGGTGTTGACGTCAGCAAGTGCGACAACGGCGATCTGGAGCTTAAACTGCCCAACGCCAGCTTCTTCTTCGTCAAGGGGCCTGCCGATCTGATGAGTGGGTTGATGTTCAAGGTGGTTGATATCGCGAAGGTGCTCGATGCGGCGAAGGCGAAGGGTTGCAAGGTATCCGGCAACGGGTTTGATCTTTGCGGGGTGAGGTTTAGTCTCACCGTGTGAAGGCAACGCCTTTTCTCCCGTCATTGCGAGCGAAGCGAAGCAATCCATGCTTTGTTTTCGCGGCGAGATGGATTGCTTTGCTGCGCTCGCGATGACGACTGAAGGATCATCCCCCAATGCCGCATCCGCTCGACAGTTTCTTCGCGCCAAAAAGCATCGCCCTGATCGGCGCGTCACGGGACCTCGAGAAGATCCCGGGGCGGCTGCTGTCGATGCTGCGCAAGAACGAATATCCGGGGAAGATCTATCCGATCAATCCGAACTATCCCGATATCGACGGGCTGCAGTGCTACAAGTCGATCGCCGATGTCGGCGCGCCGATCGATCTCGCCATCATCATCATTCCCGCCCGCGCCGTGCTCGGCGCGCTGGAGCAATGCGCCGATGTCGGCGTGAAAAATGCCGTGATCATCTCCTCCGGCTTTGCGGAGGAGGGCGGCGACAGCGCCGCGATGCAGGACGCGATCGTGGCGCTGGCGAAAAAATCCGGCATGCGGATTTCAGGGCCCAATGCCGAGGGTTTTCTCAGCGAGGTGCAGAAGGTCGCGGCCACTTTCAGCCCGACGGTCGACGTCAAGCCCGGCCAGGTCCCGCTGGTCGCGACCACCCGGCGGATCGCCATTGTCGCGCAATCAGGCGGCATCGGCTTTGCCATCAAGCACCGCGCCAAGGCGCTCGGCGTTGCGATCAGCTATTGCGTCAGCGCCGGCAATGAAAGTGATCTCGGCGCTGGCGAGTTTCTGGACTACATGGTGCAGGATGCCTCCACCGACGTGATCCTGCTGTTCATCGAGGGCATCCGTGACGTCGACAAGTTTCTCGCCGCCGCGCGCCGCGCCGCGGAGATGGGAAAGCCCGTCATCGTGACCAAGGTCGGCCGCTCCGGCGCCGGCGAGCGCGCCGCGGCCTCGCACACCGCCAGCATGGCCGGATGGTCGGCGGCCTATGACGCGGTATTCGCCAAATATGGTTTTATCGTTTCCAACGATCTCGACGAGGCTGTGACGATCGCGGCGGTGCTGACGACAAGCCCGCTGCCGAAGGGCGATCGCGTCGCGGTGCTGACCGTATCCGGCGGCGCCGGCATCTGGGGCGCCGACACCGTCTCGATGCAGGGGCTGAAGGTGCCGGAGTTGTCGCCGGCGGTGCAGAACCAGATCAAGCAATGGATGCCGTCCTATGGCGCGGCGGGCAATCCGATCGACGTCACCGCACAAGGCGTCAGCAGTGGCGGTTTGCAGAAGACCATCGACCTGCTCGAGGCCTCCGACGAAGTCGACGCCATGCTGGTGGTGTTGTCGCTGTCGAGCGAGGTGCGGATGTGGTTCAGTGAAGTCGAGCTGAAGCCGGTGATCGCGGCGCAGCGCAAGCCGATCGTGTTCTATTCCTACACGCTGCCGTCGCTCTTTGCGCGCACCGAACTTGCAAAGTCCGGCGTCGTGGTGCTGGCGGGCCTGACGCATGTCGGCGTCGCGATGCGGCGGATGGTGGAGTATTCCAACTTCAAGCTGGCGCCGTCCGGCGCGGCCGCGTCGCCGCCGCGCGATCTCTCCGCGCATCTGACAGCGCCGGCGCTGTCGGAGTTCGACAGCAAGTCGCTGCTGCGC
>JBOHIT010000301.1:0-2695 GCA_050726155.1 Bradyrhizobium sp. | reverse complement strand
CTGATATAGGTGATGCCACGGTTGTTGTAGGAAATGCCGCCCAACAGGCGGCCGCGATCGCCGGAAACGCCGAACAGAGCCGAACCCGACTCGGTATCGCCGCCACGTTCGCTGTTGCTGACGCCCATGGTGATTTCGGCGCCGTTGAAGTCCTTACGGGTGATGATGTTGACCACGCCGCCTAGCGCGTCGGCGCCGTAGATAGCGGAGGCGCCATCGGACAGGATCTCGACGCGCTCGACAGCAGCCAGCGGGATCGAGTTCAGGTCCTGGCCTTCGCCGGTCTGCGGCGAAACCGGCGCGCGACGGCCGTCGATCAGGATGAGGGTACGGCCGCCGCCCAAGCCACGCAGGCTGAGTTCGGAGAACGACTGTGCCGAGCTGCCCGAGGCAGGCGTCAGCGAACCAAACGAGTTGAAAGTGGAGCTCTGCAGCAACTCGGCCACGGACACTTTGCCGCTGATGTCGATGTCGGCACGGCTGATTACGGTGACGGGCAGAGCGCCTTCGATTTCGGCGCGCTTGATGCGCGAACCGGTAACTTCGATGCGATCAAGGGTCTTGGCGTCGCCGCTTTCGGTTTCTTGGGCAATGGCGTTGCCGGAAACCAGCGTCGCCGCGCCGGCGAACAACGCGAACTGAATCGCGGCTGGCAGCTTCTTAAGGTTGGTCATTTGATGCTCTCTCTCAAGGTCGAGTTGAAGACCAGGTCGCTAACGACCCAAGCCAAATAAACAGACGCCAAATGGGACTACGCCTGGTAGCCGAAGGATAACGTAATTTTTACGGCAATGGATACAACCGCAACCAAAACTCACACTTTCATAATAATATCTATTAAAAACAGCAGCTTATCTTGTTATGGATTCGTGATAGCAGTTCCATTTCGCCTGTTCAAAAACTGAAATTCACAATTTCCGCTGAATGGCACGCCAAACCAGCTAAAGCCTGTCACCGGTCGAGGTCATGACAAAGTGCTAAGTACGCTATGCGCCTCAGCAAGCAACGGAGCCGGGATTTTTTTGCCGTATTCGTCAAGATAGGCGCAGATTTGCTCGAATTCGGCTTGCCACGCCGAATTTTCGAAGGAGAACAGCTCCGTTAGCTGCTTGGGGGAAAGATCGGCCCCTTGCAGGTTGATATCCGCCGGTTGCGGCTGCAGACCTATTGGAAGCTCCTTCGCCCCCACGCGCCCCTCCACCCGCTCGATCATCCATTCCAGCACCCGCAGGTTCTCGCCGAAGCCGGGCCACAGGAACTTGCCGTCCTCGCCCTTACGGAACCAGTTGACGTGGAAGACCTTGGGCAGGCGGGCCCCCGGTACATCGAACGACAGCCAGTGGGCGAAGTAGTCGGCGAAGTTGTAGCCGCAGAACGGCTTCATGGCCATGGGGTCGCGGCGCATCACGCCGACATCGCCGGTAGCGGCTGCGGTGGTTTCGGAACCCATGCTGGCGCCGACCAGCACACCGTGGGTCCAGTCGCGGGCCTCGAACACCAGCGGCACCAGCGATGCGCGACGGCCGCCGAAGACTATGGCCGAAATCGGAACGCCCTGGGGGTCCTCGGCCCGCGCCGAGTAGCTCGGGCATTGGCGGGCAGAAACGGTGAAGCGCGAGTTGGGGTGCGCGGCCGGACCGTTGGCCTGGTCGAAATCGCGGCCGCGCCAATCCTTCGCCGGCGTCCGCGCGTCCAGGCCTTCCCACCAGGGTTGATTGTCGGCGGTCACCGCGACATTGGTGAAGATGGTGTCGTGTCCGATGGTGGCCAGCGCATTGGGATTGGATTTCTCCGAGGTGCCCGGGGCGACGCCGAAGAAGCCGGCTTCGGGATTGATGGCATAGAGGCGGCCATCGGCGCCGGGGCGCATCCAGCAGATATCGTCGCCCACCGTCCACACTTTCCATCCTGCTTCGCGGTAACTCTCCGGCGGGATCAGCATGGCCAGGTTGGTCTTGCCGCAAGCCGACGGAAAGGCCGCGGCGATGTAGTGGGTCTCGCCGCGCGGATTCTCTATGCCCACGATGAGCATGTGCTCGGCCAGCCAACCCTCTTGCCGCGCCTGCCAGGAAGCGATGCGCAAGGCATGGCACTTCTTGCCCAGCAACGCGTTGCCGCCGTAGCCCGAACCGTAGCTCTTGATGCTCAGCTCTTCCGGGAAATGCATGATGAAGCGGCGGTCCGGGTCCAGTTCGCCGGTGGAATGCAGACCCTTGACGTACCTACCGTCCTGAAGCCGTCCTTCCCGTTCGATGCGCGCCTGCGCCGGTGCGCCCATACGGGTCATCAGGCGCATGTTGGCCACCACATAGGGCGAGTCGGTGATTTCAACGCCGCAACGCGCCAGCGGAGAATCGATAGGACCCATGCAGTAGGGAATGACATAAAGCGTGCGGCCGCGCATGCAGCCGGCGAACAAGGCATCCATGCGCCGATGGCCTTCTTCCGGCGGCAACCAGTGGTTGTTGGGGCCGGCATCATCGCGATCGCGGCTGCAGACGAAAGTGAGGTGCTCGACGCGCGCCACATCGCTGGGGTCGGAGCGGTGCAGCCAACTGCCGGGGTGCGTGTCGGCATTGAGCGGAAGCAGCGTGCCGTCTTGCCGCATCGATTGCAGCAATGCGTCGTATTCGTCGTCGCTGCCGTCGCACCAGTGGATCGAGTCCGGCTGGGTCAGCGCGGCGGTCTCGGCGAC
>JBOHIT010000300.1:0-5065 GCA_050726155.1 Bradyrhizobium sp. | reverse complement strand
GTCCGGTCGTGCGCGGCGTCAGGTGTTTGCCTTCCGCCGTCGACGCAATCTTGACGTCGGCCGGGTCAATGCATCCGCTCATGCATGGTTTGGCCATCGTATCGGGTCTGGGGTCGGTCCAGAGGAAATTATCGCGGTTGGGCATTTTGACTTTCGGCAAGCTTTCCCGGTCGGCGACGAATTCACTGGGGACGATATCGTTCAGGTTCAGAATATAGGCGGTCAAAGCATAAACGTCATCGGCTGACAATGTGTGCGGTGCGGGCATCGGCATGGCGCGGTTAATGTAGTCCCACAGGGTCGGGGCAAACGGCCAGTAGCTGCCGACCGTTAGCTCCGGCCGGTCGTCTTTGAGCGTCCCGGCGCCGCCGACGAGCTTGGGAAACCGGCCCTCGCCTTCGCCGAAAGTTCCATGACAGGCCGCGCATTGCTCGGCGTAGACCTCCGTGCCCCGGTGCACGGTGCCGCTGCCTTTGGGCAGGCCGACCCCGTCCACGCCACGCGCGTCGATGTCCCATCCGGCGATCTGTTCCGGCGTCGCCCGCTCGCCATAGCTGTAATAGCCGGGCTCGGCGGCGCAGGCGATGGTGCCGGCGGCAACCATCCAGGCGCAAAGCAGCAGGATGTGCTTACGCGAGCTGGACATCGAATACGCTCCCGTCCGGCTTCACCTGCCAGGTCTGGATCGAATTGTTGTGATAGACCGAATTCGTTCCGCGCTGCTTGCGCAGTTGCGCGATGGTCGGCTGCACATAGCCGGTCTCGTCGATGACGCGGGATTCCAGTAGCGCCGGTTGGCCGTCCCAGCGCCACGGCAACGTGAACTTGGTCAGCGCCTTCGACAGCACCGGCTCATGCAGCCGCGCGCTCTGCCAGTTGCCGCCGCCGTCGGTGGAGATATCGACGCGCTTGACCTTGCCGTTGCCGGTCCACGCCAATCCCCGGATTTCATAGAGCCCCGGCCGATCGAGCGGCTTTTCGGGGCAGGGGAAGGTGATGACGGATTTGGCGTCGATCAGCCAGGTGAAGCCGCGCGAGGTGCCGTCGGGCATCAGGTCGGTGTATTTCGAGGTCTCCTCGCGGGAATGCCAGGGTTTGTCGCCGAGCTTGATCCGGCGCAGCCATTTGATGCTGACATTGCCTTCCCAGCCCGGCACCACCAGCCGCAACGGATAGCCCTGTTCGGGCCGCAGCGCCTCGCCGTTCTGGGCGTAGACCACGATGCAATCGTCGAGACATTTGTCGAGCGGCAGGCTGCGGTTCATGTGCGCGCCGTCGGCGCCCTCGACCATGACCCACTTCGCCTCCTTCTTGATCCCGACCTCTTCCAGCAGGGTCGACAGCCGCACCCCGGTCCATTCGGCGCAGGAGATCATGCCGTGATTGAACTGCAGCGAGTTCAACTGCGCGGCGCGCCATTCCATGCCGCCATTGGCCGGGCATTCGATGAAATGGATCCGCGTCACCTGCGGAAACCGCATGATGTCCTTCATGGACAGGATCAGCGGGCGCTCGACCAGGCCGTGGATCATCAGCTTGTGCTGCTCCGGATCGACGTCCGGCCGCCCGGAATGGTAGCGCTCGAAAAACAGGCCGTTCGGCGTGATGATGCCATGCAGATCCTGCAGCGGCGAAAAGCTGATGGAGGATTCGGTACCGGCGGTGAGCCACGGCACGTTGCGCCTGATGACGCCGGCCTCGGTGTCGGCGGGCCGGCCGTAAGGCCGGTCGACCACGCCTGGTCCGATCGATTGCGACCATGGCGCGTCCGCGGGCGGCGAGGCAGGCGAGGGCTCGGCATTTGCCGGCTTTGAACCGAGCGCCAGGCTGCCGGTCAGCGCCGCGCCGAATCCGAGCAGGGACCGCCGGCCGAGCGGCGTGCGGGCGCCCGACCCGGACAGTAGAGATATGCTGCGCCAGAGATCAGGCCGCACGTTTCATTCCCCTTGCCGCCACATGGCGCGTCATTTGTTGCTTTTTTGCCGGTCTATCGGCATTTACTAATTTAGTCAATGCTAAAGAAGTGTCGCCGCGGTAGTATGATAGATGTGCTTCGCCGGCACGGAAGAATATCCCGGATTTGATGCAATGAGAGCAGCCACAGCGACAGAGAAGAGCGTGCCTCGCGACGTCGGGGCAAATGACGAGGCCGACCTGAAGAAGCTCGCCAAGCAGGCCGGCGAAGCGGCGCGGCTGCTGAAATTGATGGCCAACGAAAAGCGCCTGCTGATCCTGTGCTTTCTGGCCGTGCGTGGCGAGATGACGGCGGGCGACCTCGTCGATGTCGTCAAACTGAGCCAGTCGGCGCTGTCGCAGCATCTCGGAAAACTGCGCGCCGATGGCCTGGTCGTGTTCCGGCGGACCTCGCAGACGCTGCATTATCGGGTCGCCGATCAGCGCGCCTTGCGCGTCTTGCAGGTACTGAAGGAAATCTATTGCGGCGATATCAAGTGAGATTTTGCGGTGGCTGAATTTGTGGTGGAATTTGGCAAGGATGGCCAGCCGGTCGAAGCCGACGGCCGGTTAGACGCGGCCGCGTTCCATCGCAACCACGCGCCGATCTGGGCGGTGCTGCAGAAATTCCTCGCCGGCAAATCCGGCGACGTGCTCGAGGCCGGCAGCGGCACCGGCCAGCATGTCGTGCATTTCGCCCGCAATACCCCTGATATCATCTGGTGGCCGAGCGATTTCAACGACGCGCATTTGAAGAGCATTGCGGCGTGGCGCGCGCATGCAGGCTTGCCGAACATCCGTGGCGAGACGCGGATCGATCTCAGCGATCCCGCATGGTGCGTTCGGATGCAGGACGGCAGCGGGCCGTCCGAATTGCTGGCGGTGTTCTGCGCCAATGTGATCCACATCGCGCCGTGGCGTGTCGCGGAGGGGTTGTTCGCGGGCGCGGCGCGCTACTTGCGCGGCGGCGGGCGGCTGTTTCTCTATGGCCCGTTCAAGCGCGACGGCAAGCACACCGCACTCAGCAATGCCATCTTCGACACCAGCCTGCGCGACCGCGACGCCGAATGGGGCGTGCGCGATATCGCCGATGTCGAAAAATTAGCCGAAGGCGTTGGTCTCGCATTGGTCGAAACCGTACCGATGCCCGCCAACAATCTGATCCTGGTGTTCGAGCGATCGACAAAGGTCGAGCCCGGGGCATAGCGCGCGCCGGCGAGCGCAGCTGCGGGACGTTGACGAAGCTGCTGGCCTCCCTATCTGATACCGGTCACCATCTGGAGCCCCCATGCCTTCACGCGCGCGCCTTGACGAATTCATCGCCGTCGTCGTTTCCGGCGACCATGCTGGCGCCATCGAGCGCTATTACACTGAAGATGCCACCATGCAGGAGAACAGCGCGCCGCCGCGCGTCGGCCGCGACGTGCTGGTCGGGCAGGAGCGCGCGACGCTGGAACGGGTGTCTGACGTCATCACGACCTGCGTCTCCTCGGTGCTCGAAGGCGATCGCGTGGCGATCCACTGGATCTTCGATTTCACCTATCCGTCTGGCAAGACGATGCGGATCGATGAGGTTGCGATGCAGGAATGGCGCGGCGACAAGATTTTCCGCGAGCGCTTCTTCTACGAGCCACCGAAAAAGGCCTGATGACAGCTGCTGACATTTCGGCAGTCGTCGAAGCTTTTTGCTTTGCTATCTGCTAACCGTCGTGCCCGGCCTTGTGCCGGGCATCCACGTCTTTCTTTTCGTGCAAAGACAGAAGACGTGGATGGCCGGGACAGGCCCGGCCATGACGAAGCAGAAGACAAACAAAGCAAGAAAACAATTTGGACGCATCCACCCCCACCACCATCGACGAAACCTCGCTGCGCTACGACGGCTGGCGAATCGTGCTGGTCTGCTTCCTGCTCGCGACCTTCGGCTGGGGCCTTGGCTTCTATGGCCAGAGCGTTTATGTCGCCGAGTTGCAGCGCCTGCGCGGCTGGCCGGCGTCGCTGATCTCGCTCGGCACCACGTTCTTCTATCTGTCCGGGGCCGCGCTGGTTGCCTTCGTCAGCGAGGCGATCAAAGCGTTCGGCCCGCGGAATTGCATGATCGCGGGCATCTGCACGATGGCCATCGCCGCGGTTACGATCGGGCAGGTGCGCGAACCCTGGCAACTCTATTTCGCCAACGCCGTGCTCGCCTTCGGCTGGGCCGGCACCAGCCTCGGCCTGATCACCAACACGCTGGGTCTCTGGTTCGACAAGAAGCGCGGCATGGCAATCAGCCTGGCGCTGAACGGCGCCAGCTTCGGCGGCATCGCCGGCGTGCCGCTGATGGTGATGGCGATCGGCTATTTCGGTTTCCCGGGCGCGATGATCGCCGCGGCGGTCGTGATGGTCGCGCTGATGGTGCCGGTGATCTTCCTGTTCGTCGGGCAGCCGCCGGGCCATGCGAGCGCAAGCGGAGGCGCGGTCACGGACGCGGACGCGCCGTCGCCTATCCAGATTCGCGCGCAGGCGTTTCGCGATATCGCGTTTCTCTCGGTTTCGGCGGCATTCGCGCTGGTGCTGTTCGCGCAAGTCGGCTTCATCGTCCATTTGATCTCGTTTCTGGATACGGTGATCGGGCGCGAGCGCGCAGCGGTCGCGGTCGCGTTCTTGACCGCGATGGCGGTGATCGGACGCGTGCTGTTTTCGTTCGTGATCGACCAGATGAACCAGCGGCTGGTATCCGCGCTCTCGTTCGTCAGCCAGGCCGTGGCGCTGCTGATCATCATCAACGTACATGATGATTTCGCGCTGATCGCGGCTTGCGCGCTGTTCGGGTTTTCGGTCGGCAATGTGATCACGCTGCCGGCGCTGATCGTGCAGCGCGAGTTCGATCCGCGCTCGTTCGGCGTGCTGGTCAGCCTGATCACCGCGATCAACCAGATCACCTACGCTTTTGGCCCGGGCGTGATCGGCCTGCTGCGCGATATGTCGGGAAACTATGTGCGGCCGTTCTATGTCTGCGTTGCCCTCGAATTGATCGCCGCCGTGCTGATCATGATTCGCGGAAAGAAGCTGCCGTCATTGCGAGCGTAGCGAAGCAATCCATCTCACCGAGCAAAGAAAGAATGGATTGCTT
>JBOHIT010000299.1:0-4815 GCA_050726155.1 Bradyrhizobium sp. | reverse complement strand
GGTGTTCCCCGCGCGTCCCTGGTGGTGATCGCCTCGACGCTCAGCCAGTTCGGCATCCCGGAGGCCGGCCTGTTGATGATCATGGGTATCGATACGTTCCTCGACATGGGACGCAGCGCCACCAACGTGATCGGCAACTCTCTGGCCACTGCCGTGGTCGCCAAGTGGGAGGGCGAGCTCAAGGAAGAGCACGAGCTTGGGCCCGACGATGTCGTTCCAACCGATGCGGTGCCCGGCAATCCGATACCCGCCACGCATTGATGGGAGGGATGCATGCATCGATTCCCGAGAGGACCATGTAAGCCGCTGGCAGCGGCCGGCCTGTTGCTGGCGGCATGCCTGCTGGCGGCGCCGGCCGTCGCGCAGACCGTGAGCGAGCAGCTCAGCCCGACGCTCGCCAACATCAAGAAGACGGGTACGGTGCGGCTCGGCTATCGCGAAAGCTCGCCGCCGTTCTCGTTCCTCGACCACTCCAACCGGCCGATCGGCTACAGCCTCGAACTATGCGAGGCCATCGTCGAGGAAATCGGCGCCGAGGTCGACAATGCCAACCTCAAGGTCGAATACGTCAAGGTGACCTCGGACGACCGCATTCCGGCCGTGACCGACAACAAGATCGACCTCGAATGCGGATCGACCACGGCCAATGCCGAGCGCGCCAGACTGGTGGCGTTCTCGCCGCTGATGTTCGTGGCCGGCACCAAGCTGATGGTGCCGAAGGCCTCGACGATCTCGGCGCCGGCGGACCTGAAGGGCAAGACGGTGGTGGTCACCAAAGGCACCACCAACGAGCAGGCGATGCGCAATGTCGACAAGAAGTTCTCGCTCGGCATGAACATCGTGACGTCGCCCGACCACGAGCAGTCCTACCAGATGCTGGTGGACGGCAAGGCCGACGCCTTCGCTACCGACGACATCCTCCTGTATGGCCTGATCGCGCGGCACAAGGCGCAGGCCCAGTTCAAGGTCACCGGCGAGTACCTGTCCTACGATCCCTACGGCATCATGTTCCGCAAGGGCGAGCCGCAGCTGAAGGCCGTGGTCGAACGCACCTTCCGCAAGCTCGGCTCGGGCCGCGATCTGATCCCGCTCTACAACAAATGGTTCGTCGGGCGGCTGCCGACCGGTGAGAAGCTCGGCGTCTCGATCTCGCCGCAGCTCGAGGAAGCTTTCAAGGTGCTCGACGATTCGGCCGGGGGGACGAATTAGGGCCGCTATTTGTCCTCCGTCATGCCCGGGCTTGTCCCGGGCATCCACGTCTACGTCTCCGCGGCAAGAAAGACGTGGATGGCCGGGACAAGCCCGGCCATGACGGAATTAGAAAAACTTCAAATCCTGCGCACGGCCGCCTCGGGCGGCCGTTGCGTATTCGATGGCCAGGAACAATCCGCCCGCCACATAGAGCCGCCGCTTGCGCGATACCGCCATCTCGCGCGCCAGGCGCACCGCGTCCTCGATCGTATCGGCGATATGAATCTCCGCCGCAGGATTGGCACGCCGCGCGGCAGCGGCGATGTCGTGCGGCTTCGCGCCCTTGTGATAGGCGGCCGTAGCGATGATCGTATCGAAGGCCGGCGCCAGGCTGCCTACGATCTCGCCGGCCTTCTTGTCGCCGGATGCGCCGGTGACGAGGATCCAGTCATCGGCGCCATGGATCGCCCTGAGACTTGCCAGCGATTGCCGGATGCCGTCGGGGGTGTGGCCGACATCGATCACGGTGAGCGGGTCGTGCGCGATCACTTCGAGCCGCCCCGGCCAATGCGTCTCGCGCAGGCCTGATCGCACCGCGTCCTCGATCCGGTCGGGCGCCTTGACGGGTTTGGCGCGTTGCAGCCAGAGCAGGAACAGCGTGATCGCGATCGCGGCATTGTTGAACTGAACCGTGCCGAGCAGGTTCGTCCTCAATCCCTGATATTCGTAATCGGCGAACGAGAAATCGAACTGCTGCCCTGACGCGGAGACCTGCTCACCGTCGATGCCGACGTCGTCGCGGACGAACAGCGATGCGATCCCGCGATGGCGATTATATTCGAGGAGATGCCGCCGCAGATCCCGGCAATTCTCGCCGTAAATGATGGTGCCGCCGGCGGCACAGGCGTCACTCTTGTCGGAGGCGATCAGTTCGAGCGAGTCGCCGAGCAGTTCGACATGTTCGTAGTCGACCGAGGTCACACAGGTCTCGCGCGCGCCGATCAGGCGGACCGGATCGTAGCGGCCGCCGATCCCGGCTTCGAACACCATGAAGTCGCAATTCGTCTCCGAGAAGTGCAGGCAGGCGAGCGCGAAGAGCGCCTCGAAGGCACCGAATTTTTCGCCGCGCCGCTCTGAAACACCGTCGATTGCGGTCTCGACCTGTTGCTGTAGCTGCGCGAAGGTATCGTCGCTGATTTCGACGCCGTCGATCCGGATCCGCTCGTTGAAACGCAGCAAATGCGGCGAAGTGAAGAGCCCGGTGCGCAAGCCCCCGGCGCGGCCAATCGAGGCGCACATCGTCGCCGTGCTGCCCTTGCCATTCGAGCCGGTCACCACGATGGAACGATGCTGCAGCCATGCGCGATCGATGCCGAGCATATCGAGCAGTTCGGCCAGCCGCGCCAGGCACACCCCGTCACCGTATTTTGGGAGCGCAAACACTAAAGCAATCCCATCGATGAGAAGGTGTGATGCCAGATTTTTAGAATGAGATCGCCCCGATCGGATTCTTCCAGCAGCCGGATCGATGGGTTGGAATTGACCTCGATCACATCAATGGCGTCAGGCTCGCCGCCGACGCCGGCGAACAGGTCGATCGCGGCGACGCGAAGCCCGAGCGCGCGCGTGGCCTGCTTTGCCAGTGCCACCGCCTCTTCGGATGGCGGCGGTTCGATCGCCATCGTTCCCCCGGCGCTCAGATTCATCCGCCCGGGAATGTTGCGCTGTTCGCCTTTCGCGAGCACGGCGTTGAGCGTGGAGTCGTGATCGCCCGGCGGGACCGGCGAAAGGCCGCGGGCGCGCAGGGTGTCGTTGTGGGCGGTGAGCAGTTCGCGGTACGTATGCACGCCGTCACCGCGCACGAACGGCAGATGCTTGCGCGCGCAAAACAGCGCCTCGTCGTCGAGCAGGAAAATCCGGTACTCGATGCCTTCGACGATCGGCTGCACCAGCACCGCGTCATAGTATTTCGTGACCTCGTCGAGATAGCGGGTCAGCGCGGCCTCGCCGTGAATTCGTTGCGCGAAATCGCCCCGCGATCCCGTCAGCGGCTTGACGAAGGCGGATGCGCCGAGCCCACGAAAATATGCCAGCGCGTCTTCGCGCTCATGTCCGACTGGCCGATGCGCGCGATAACGGTCGTGCAGGAAGAAATATTGTCCGCCGATGGTTGCCACGCCGGCGACCTCGAGAATTTTGCTCGCGAAGTATTTGTCGGAGGCGAGCGTGGAGGCGGTGGCGCTGTTCTGCGGATACCAGGAGCTGCGTCCCGCGCCGAAATGCAGGGATTTATTCGACGAAGCGACGCTGAAAATCAGCCCGGTTCCGCCGTCGAGATCGCGAAAGGCGAGGCCGAATTCGGCACAGGCGAATTCGGCATAGATCGACTGGTCCGGATAAAAGCCCGGCTTTCCCGCTCGAAATTCCTTCACGCTGCGCATGCGGACTCTTTGGACGCGTTCTAAGCTTTGCGTAGTAATTTATTGCCAGATCGGTGTCGATTTCAGCAAGTTAATTGCGTGTGCGAATGCCTGATTAACGAAGACAATCGAACCTTTCCGCAAAATAAACCGACTGCCATTCCGAGTTCTCAATTGTGCGTCAAACGATCTTGACTATCTCTGTCATTGGCGCAATTGAAACGTCAAATCGCCAATGATTTCGGGGGTTTTCGGCGCTTCGAGACCCGAAAACCCGGCAAAAAACCAGATTGTTCTACACCAAGACGTCAGGAAAAACGAAAACACATGAGCGCGTTCTACAGAGAGAAAGTTCTTTCTGTCCGTCATTGGACCGATACGCTTTTCAGCTTCACCGCCACCCGTGATTCCGGCTTCCGTTTCCAGAATGGCCAGTTCGCGATGATCGGCCTCGAGGTCGAGGGCCGGCCGCTGCTGCGCGCCTACAGCATGGCGAGCGCCAACCACGAGGAAGAGCTCGAGTTCTTTTCCATCAAGGTCGCGGACGGGCCGTTGACCTCGAAGCTGCAGAAGATCCGCGAAGGCGACACCATCCTGGTCGGCCGCAAGGCGACCGGCACGCTGATCACCGGCAATCTGATCGAAGGCAAGCGCCTGCTGCTGTTGTCGACCGGCACCGGGCTCGCGCCGTTCGCGAGCCTGATCAAGGACCCCGATGTCTATGACCGTTACGACAGCATCGTGCTGGTTCATGGTTGCCGGCAGGTTTCCGAGCTCGCCTATGGCGAAGAGCTGGTGGCGAAGCTGCGCGACGACGAACTGTTCGGGCCGATGTTGTCCGAGAAGCTCGTCTATTATCCGACCGTGACCCGCGAGCCGTTCCGCAACCGCGGCCGCATCACCGATCTGATCACCTCCGATCAGCTGTTCAACGATATCGGCCAGCCGCCGCTCGATATCGAGACCGACCGCATCATGATGTGCGGCAGCCCCGGCATGCTGGAAGAACTGCGCCAGCTGTTCGAAACCCGCGGCTTCCTCGAAGGCAGCCACAGCGAACCCGGTCACTTCGTGATCGAAAAGGCGTTCGTGGAGCGCTGATGCTGTCGTCCCGGCGAAGGCCGGGACCCATACTCCGCGGCCGTGATTGTTTTAAAAAGTATCTAACGCCGTGCTTTTACCGATAGGGCACGGCGTATGGGTC
>JBOHIT010000298.1:0-3679 GCA_050726155.1 Bradyrhizobium sp. | reverse complement strand
CGCGAACACCAGGTACATCGTGCCGATGTCCTTGTGGTTCGTCGAATAGACGAAGCGCCGCCATCCGGTCGGATGCGCGTGCGCGTGGTCATCATGGGCGTGATCGTCGTGTGTCGCTGCGCCTGTTGCCATGTTCAAATCCTGCCTTGCAGTCCCTTTGCGGACCTTGCGGTCCCGTCGCCCTTGTCCCGTTGCGCCTGAAGCCGTTGGCTTACTGCGCCACCGCGCCACCCGCCGCGGCGAATGAATTCGCCGGGTTGGTCGCATATTTCTTCTTCGCGGTTTCCACCCAGGCCGCGAATTCCTGATCGCTCACGACCCGCACCGCGATCGGCATGAAGGCGTGATCCTTGCCGCACAGTTCCGAGCACTGGCCGTAGAACATGCCGGTCTTGGTGGCCTTGAACCAGGTCTCGTTGAGACGGCCGGGGATGGCGTCGATCTTGATGCCGAAGGCCGGCACCGCAAAGGCGTGGATCACATCCGCGCCCGTGGTCAGAACCCGGACCACCTTGTTGACCGGCACGACCATCTCATTGTCGACACCGAGCAGCCGCGGCTTCTTGTCCGCCGCCATCAGCGAATCGAACTCGAACTTGCCATGATCGGGATAGGCGTAGCTCCAGTACCACTGCTTGCCGGTCGCCTTTACGGTGAGGTCGGCCTTGGGAATATCGAGCTGCAGGAACAGCAGCCGGAACGACGGCACCGCGATCGCCACCAGGATCAGCACCGGGATCAGGGTCCAGGCCACTTCGATCAGGGTGTTGTGGGTGGTCTTGGAGGGAACCGGATTGGCCTTGGCGTTGAATTTCACAACGACCATGATCAGCAACACCAGCACGAACAGCGTAATGACGGTGATGGTGCCGACCAGCCAGTTATGGAACCAGTTGATGTAATCCATGACCGGTGTGGCCGATTCCTGCAGGGTCCATTCCCACGGCGCGGGCTGCCCCAATTCGGCCGATGCCGTACCGCCGGCGACAAGGGCCATGCCCGCCACCGCAAATCCCAGCAACTGCCGGCCCATCTGGCCCTTCGACATCTTCATGCCGCTCGCGCTCCCTTGATAAATCCCCAAAGCATCTCCGCCGGACGGCTGGAAATGCTGCACGATCCGCCCTCACAAACAGCCCGCTGAAGATACCTTAGAAGCACACTCTAAAAGTACCTGGGCCAGATCGCTAGAACGCTTCGAAATCCAGCCTCTCAAACCATAATTCGCAGGCTCTCGCAATGCAGTAGTGGGGAGCAAAGCCATGCGTCACCGCCTAATCTCTGCATGTCAGGTTTTCCCGGCGAATCCCGCAAAACCCGCCTTTTTGTCTAACCGCACCGCTTGACAGGCGGATTACCGGATGTACGCACAGGCAGGGTGCGCCGCAGGGACCTGATTCGCTTGCGGATGCCCCTCCCCGGCGCGGGAATTGCTTCGAGATTTAGCCAAAGACCGCCTTCAAGGCGCCGTCATTGCGTATCAGTCCGAGTACATACCCGAACTAAATATCAGAGGATCGACCCGGATGGGGCGTTCGAGACACCAGGCAAGACGCAAGTTGGGGCCGGGCCGCTGGCTGGGCGGGTTGCTGGCCGCCTCATTCCTGCTTGGCTTCACCGGAGCCGCCAGCGCCCAGGGCGCGGTGCGCTCGGTCCATGGCGACTGGCAGATCCGCTGCGACACCCCGCCGGGCGCCCAGGGCGAGCAATGCGCCCTGATCCAGAGCGTGGTAGCCGAAGACCGCTCCAACGCCGGCCTCACCGTAATCGTGCTCAAGACCGCCGACCAGAAGAGCAAGTTGATGCGGGTGGTGGCGCCGCTCGGCGTGCTGCTGCCCTCCGGCCTCGGTCTGAAACTGGACAATCAGGACGTCGGCCGCGCCGGTTTTGTCCGCTGCCTGCCCAATGGCTGCGTCGCCGAAGTGGTGATGGACGAAAAGTTGCTCGGCCAGCTCCGCACCGCCAAGACCGCGACCTTCATTATCTTCGAGACCCCGGAAGAGGGCATCGGCTTCCCGCTCAGCCTGAACGGGATCGGCGAAGGGTATGACAAGCTGCCGTGAGGCGCTTCAGGCCGCACAATAATCCACATGCCGTCACCCAAACTGGCTTTCCGCGCAGTCGACCGCAGCAATTGGGGCGATTTTGAGCAATTGTTCGCGGCGCGTGGCGGACCAAAGAGCTGCTGGTGCATGGTCTGGCGCGCGACCACCGCCGAGGCGAAGACCGCCGACGGCAATAGCCGCAAGGCCGCCATTCATTCACGGGTTCACGATGGCGTGCCAATCGGCCTGCTCGGCTATTTGGGAGCTGAACCGGTCGCCTGGTGTTCGATTGCCCCGCGTACGACGTATCGGCCGCTTGGCGGACCCGACGATTTTGGCGATGCGCCAAATACGGTGTGGTCGCTCGCCTGCTTTTTCATCCGACGCGATCTGCGTGGACAAGGCGCAAGCGAGCAGACCCTTGCCGCGGCTGTAGCGCACGCGCGTGCCAAGGGGGCCAAAGTTCTGGAGGCCTATCCAGTCGACCCGGATTCTCCGAGCTACCGTTTCATGGGCTTTATTGGCCTGTTTGAACGCGCCGGGTTCAAGGCGATAGGGCGAGCCGGCACCCGCCGCCACATCATGCGCCTTTCGCTGGCGTGATCGCGGACATCACCGAGACCGCCACGTTCGTCAGCTCCGAGACCCCGGAAGAGGGCATCGGGTTTCCACTGAGCCTGAACGGAAACGGCGCAGGGTATGACAAGCTGCCGTAGGGGTTGCTCGTCATTGCGAGCGCAGCGAAGCAATCCATACTTGCTTCGGGGCTCCATGGATTGCTTCTCCGCTCGCAATGACGCTGAGTGACCTCGCTCACAGCCGGGCGACGATCACCCCGCCAAGGTCTCCCCATCAACCCGAGGAGACCGCCGTGACCAATGACCGTGCATCCCGCGCCGGTGCAGCCGCGCCGAAGAGCGAGCTGACCGAGGCGCAACTCACCATCGTGTCCGGTGGCGCCCTGAACGTGGTGCACAACGTGGTGTCCCCGCGCGATGCCGCGTCGGGATTGGCGACCGGGAAGCGCATGCACAAGGCGTTCTAAGGCTAAGGGCTCTAGAACAGCAGCCCCATCAGGATCAGGTTTTCGTGCACGCCGTCGACCAGGATGGCCTCGCGTTGCACGCCTTCGATCTCGAAGCCGACCTTCTTGTACAGCGCGATGGCGTTCACATTGTTTTCGCGGACCGTCAGTTCGACCCGCTGCAGCCCAAAAGCCTGTGCGGCGTCGAGCGACTGGGCGATCAGGCGCTTGCCGATGCCCCGCCCCCTGAATGGCGGCAAAAGGCCCATGCCGAGCACGCCGTTATGGGCATAAATCGGCCTTGGCTTCGGGGTCACGTCGCACCAGCCGACCACCTCACCGCCCGACAGGGCGACAAATTGCGGATAACCCTGTTCGATGATGTCTGAAATGAACGCCCGCGTCGCTTCCAGCGGCGGGGCCTCCAGGAACGACAGATAGCGCCGTTCCCGCGCGACGATATCGAGGGTCCGGTGAAAGCCATCGATATGGCCTTGCGTTATCGGAACAATTTCGATTGTAGCCATCGTCCCTGCAACGAGTTGATCCAGCCCCTCGCGAAACTACGAGGAAACAACTATCTTGGTTGCACCCCTCCGACAACGGACTG
>JBOHIT010000297.1:0-29784 GCA_050726155.1 Bradyrhizobium sp. | reverse complement strand
GCCGAGATTGAGCCGGTCGGTGGCGCCGACACGCCCTGCCGCGAACAGCAGCATTTCCGAGTTGACGACACGGCCGTCGGCGAGTTTTGTCGTGATGCCCCCGTTCGGAGCATGCTCGATCGAGTTCACCGCCGAGCCGAGCCGCAGCGCGACGTTGCGATCGCGCAATTCATGCATGAATTCGTCGATCAGCTCCTTGTCGATGAAGTCGAGGAAAGTCGGCCGCGGCTCGATCAGGGTTACCGCGACATCGAGCGCGGAGAAGATGGTGGCGTACTCCACGCCGATCACGCCGGCGCCGATCACGGCGAGGCTGCGCGGCAGTTTCGGCATGTCGATGATCTCGTCGGAATCGAACACCGCCTTGCCGTCGAACGGCACGTAATCGGGGCGGAACGGCCGGGTGCCGCAGGCGATCAGGACATGGGCGGCGGACACGATCTTGGTTTCGCCGTTCGCTGACGTCACCTCGATCTGGTGCGGGTCGACAAAGCAGGCTTCACCGGAGGCGGTGCGCACCTGATTGCGGCTGAACTGATGTTCGAGCACCTCGACCTCGTGGTCGAGCGTCTTCTGCAGCCGCACGATCAGGTCCTGGGCGGCGATGTCCTGCTTCACCCGGTAGGAGCGGCCGTAGAAGCCGCGTTCGCGCCAGCCGGACAGATTGAGCACGGTTTCGCGCAGGGTTTTGGAGGGGATGGTCCCGGTATGCACGGAAACGCCGCCGACCCGGCGGCCTTTCTCGACCACCAGCACCGATTTGCCGAGCTTGGCGAACTGCACGGCGGCGCGGCGCCCGGAAGGGCCGGACCCGATCACCAGCATGTCATAGTCGTACATCAAGGCCGTCCCGAACGCGCAAACGCCTGAAAAAGCTGCAGGAAGCTCCAATCGCCATGCAGCAATCGGGCCACATTCGGACCGACCCTTACCTGCGGGGTAATCGCTCGCATGACCGAAAGCTGTAACGGATGCGTGCAACAGATTTCGGACAAGGCCACCATCGATGCACCAGATCGTCACAAACCCCGTCGATTCATCGCGCCGCTGGTGGGTGCTCGCGATCGTCGTATCCGCGCAATTCATGTTCGGGGTCGACGCCTTCATCGTCAACGTCGCGATCCCGACCATTGCGGTAGAGCTCAGCGCCAGCGTGGCGCAAATCGAGGCCGTGATCGCGATCTACCTGATCGCCTATGCCACGCTGGTGGTCACCGGCGGCCGGCTCGGCGACATCTACGGTACGCGCAACGTCTTCATATCAGGCGTGTTGGGCTTCACCGTCACCTCGCTGTGGTGCGGGCTGGCGCAGTCCGGTCCCGAACTCATCGTGGCACGGCTGGCGCAGGGCGCCACCGCGGCGTTGATGGTGCCGCAGGTGCTTGCCACCATCCATCTGTTGTTCGCAGATGGCGCGCGCGGCCGCGCGTTCGGCATCTATGGCATCGTGCTGGGTCTGGCGGGTGCAGCCGGCTTCCTGCTCGGCGGCATCCTGGTGACATCAGATCTCGTAGGCCTCGGCTGGCGCGCGGTGTTCTTCGTCAACGTGCCGTTCGGCGCCATCATCATCGGCGCCGCTGCAAGGCTGATGCCGGTAGTGCCGCGGCGTGCGGGCACGCGGCTGGATATTCCAGGCGCAGTCGTGCTGTTCATCGGATTGCTGTGCCTGATCGGCCCATTGCTGTTCGGCCATGACTTACACTGGTCGCCCTGGGTCTGGCTGGTGATGGCCGCGGGCGTCGCGATCATCGCCGGCTTCCTGCGGTTCGAACGATCCGTTGCGCGACGTGGCGGCATGCCGCTGATCGACCTTTCGTTGCTGTTGGACACCGCGTTCATGCGCGGGCTTGCCGCGGTGTTCTTTTTCTTCTTCGCCAATCTGTCGTTCTATCTGATCATGACCATGTTCATGCAGAGGGCGCTGCATATTCCGCCGCTGCAGGCCGGGCTCGTCTTCATCCCGCTGGCGCTGACTTTCGTAATCGCTTCGCGCCATAGCAGCGTGCGCGCAAGACATCGCGGCACGCTGGTGTTGATCGAAGGTTGCGCGGTACAGCTCGCGGGCCTTGCCGTCCTGGTGGCTGTCATCGAAGCGGTCAACGCACCGTCGGCGATCGTGCTGGCGCTGGTGTTGACAATCTTCGGTTACGGCCAGGGGTTGGTGATGGCGCCGCTGTCGAGCGCGGTGCTCTCGACGGTGAAGCCGGCGAGCGCCGGCGCGGGCTCCGGCATGTACGGCACCACGGCGCAAATCGCCAACGCCGCCGGCATTGCCGCGATCGGCGCGGTGTACTTTGCGATCGAAGCGGCCAGCTCGTCGCTGTCGGCGCTGCTTGTCGCGTGTGCGCTGTTCGCTTTATCGATTATGGCGTGTGCCGCATTCCTGACATGGATGTGGCGCGCGACCGCCGGATGACAAGACAGCGTCGATAACGAAAATTCAAATATGTGAAATGACAGTGCACGGTCTTTTTATTTTGCACTGCAGCAACTATCTGTTTGGTGGTTCGTTATCTCAACGACCTCTCCCCAGGAGCTGCCGGTGTCGCTTAAAAAGAACGTCGAATTTCTGCGCCATTTTCCGAAGCTGAGTGCCTTCAATGGCTTGGCTGGGGTTGGCCGGAGCGCTGCGCACAGCCCACTGTTGGAAATTAACGATTTCGGCTCGAATCCGGGCGCACTGCGGATGTTCTCGTTCGTACCGGAGCACCTTTCGCCAGCGCCGGCGCTGGTCGTCGTGCTGCATGGCTGCGGCCAGACCGCGGCCGGTTACGATCTCGGCACCGGCTGGTCGACGCTGGCCGAGCGTTATGGCTTTGCATTGCTGATGCCCGAACAACAGGCATCGAACAACGCCAACACCTGTTTCAACTGGTTCAATCCGGAAGACATCTCGCGCGACAGCGGCGAGGCCGGTTCGATCCGGCAGATGATCGCGCGGATGGTCGACGATCACAAAATCGATTCGCGCCGCATCTATGTGACCGGGCTTTCCGCCGGCGGCGCCATGACGTCGGTGATGCTCGCGACCTATCCGGAATTGTTCGCGGGCGGTGCCGTGATCGCCGGTCTGCCTTTCGGCATTGCCAGCAATGTGCGCGAAGCGCTGAGCGGCATGATGCAGTCGCCGTCACGTCCCGGGAGCGAATTGGGCGATCTCGTGCGCAACGCTTCCACGCACAAGGGCCCGTGGCCGAAATTGTCGGTGTGGCATGGCAGCGCCGATCGCACCGTGAACCCGGCCAATGCCGATGAGATCGTCAAGCAGTGGCTCGATCTGCACGGGCTGCCGCATGAGCCGATGTCATCGGGTGAGGTCGATGGCCATCCCCGCGACGTCTGGTGGAATGCCGACGGTGATACCGTCGTTGAATCCTACACCATCACCGACATGGCCCACGGCACGCCGCTTGGCATCAACGGCAATGACGAGCCATACGGCGCGGAAGGCGCGTTCCTGATCGAAGCGGGAATTTCGTCGTCCTATCACATCGCGAATTTCTTCGGCCTGACCGAGCGGATTCGCCAGCCCAGGGCCGAAAACAAGGTTGAACAAAAGGCCGCAAAGGCCGCTCCGACGGGAGTAGCGCGCGAGCGCGCCATTGCGATGACCGTTCCGGTGCCGGCGCCGGATCCGGTTCTTGCGACCCTCCTGTGGCCGCGCGCAAAGCCGGCACATCACACCAAGCCGCAAGCCTCGCAGCGCCGCGGCATCGATGTCGGCGCCGTCATCACCCGCGCGCTGACCGCCGCCGGCCTGATGAAATAGCTTTCGACTTCGTTGGATGAGCCGCGGCTCACATCTCGCCGGTGAGGAACGGATTGGTCAGCCGCTCCTGGCCGATGCTGGAGCCGGCGCCATGGCCGCAGACGAAGCCGACATCGTCGCCGAGCGGCAACAGCTTTTCCTTGATCGAGTTGATCAGCGTCGCATGGCTGCCGCCGGGCAAATCGGTGCGTCCCACTGAACCGGCGAACAACACGTCGCCGACATGGGCGAAGCGCAATTCCTTGTTATAGAACACCACGCTGCCCGGTGAATGGCCGGGGCAGTGCAGGATGTCGAAGGTGAGATCGCCGATCGAGACCTGGTCGCCCTCGTCGAGCCAGCGGTCCGGTCCGAAATTACGCACGCCGGTCATGCCGAAGCGCTCGCCGCTGGAGACGACATTATCGAGCAGATGTTTGTCGGCGATGTGCGGCCCTTCGATCTTGACACCCAGCGCGTCGCGCAACTCGGCGGCACCGCCGACATGGTCGATATGGCCGTGGGTCAGCCAGATCTTCTCGACCGTGACGCCGGTCTGCTTGATTGCTGCCTGAATCTTGTCGACGTCGCCGCCGGGATCGATCACCACGGCTTTCTTGGACGGCTCGTGCCAGATGATGGTGCAGTTCTGCTCGAACAGCGTCACCGGAACGATGATGGCGCCGGCCTTCGCGGGCGCCTGATCCTGAGTCTCGTTTTGGTTCTGATTTTCCTGGGTCATGGCGGCAGATTGCCGATTTTTAGGCCGCCGCCAAGGAAAAGATTCGGAAAAGATTTGCGCATCCGGCGCCGCGCCGGAGATCGGCAATCCCGGCTAGGTTTTGTCCAGCTTATCGTCCGGCGCCGGGCTTTTGTGTCCGGCCAGGTTCCGCAGCGCCAGGATTTCGCGCAGCCACTGTCGTCTTGGCTGGGCCGGAAAGCCGCCCCAAACCGCGCCCGCGGGGACATTGTCGTAAACGGTGGACCTCGAAAGCAGCATCGCGCCTTTGCCGACGGTGATGTGCGGGATGATGCCGGTGCGCGGCCCCAGCACGACAAAATCCTCGATGGTGACGCTGCCGCTCAGTCCCGATTGGGCAACGATGATGCAGTGGCGGCCGATCAGGCAATTGTGCCCGATCTGGCACAGATTATCGATCTTGGTTCCTTCACCGATGATGGTGTCGCGCAATCCGCCGCGATCGATCTTGGTGCCCGAGCCGACCTCGACGTCGTCGTGAATGATGACGCGGCCGATCTGCGGGATCTTGATATGTCCTTTGCCGTCGGACACGTAGCCGAAGCCGTCCTGGCCGATATGGCAGCCAGGGTGAATAACCACCCGGTCTCCGACCTGGGCGTGGGTGATCGAGCAGCCGGCGCCGATGGCGCAATCGGCCCCGATCTGAACCCGTTCGCCGATCATCGCGTGTGCGGCGATCAGCGAGCCCGCGCCAATTTTGACCGAAGGCCCGATCACCGCGAACGGATCGATCGTTACGTCAGCTCCGATCTGCGCGGTCGGATGCACCACCGCGCTCGGCGCGATACCCTGCGTGCCGAACGCCGAGACCGGGCGCAGCGCGCTGCCATACATATGACGCGCGACCGTGACGAAGGCCTCATAGGGCTTGCGTACGATCAATGTGGCGACACCGGCCGGGGCCTGGTCAGCAAACCGTTCGGTGGTCAGCACGGTGCCCGCGCGGCTCGTTGCCAGCGCCTTGGCGTATTGGGCGTCCTTCACGAAGGTCACATCGTCAGCGCCGGCCAGGTCGATCGGCGCGATGCCGGTGATGATGCGCGACAGGTCGGCGCCCGCGCAGGGGTTTGCTCCCGTGAGTTCGGCAATCTCTGCCACGCTCACGCCCGTAGCGTTCGAGAAAAAACTGAACTCAACCACAGCCTTGTACCCCCGGAGGTCAGGATAGCCGGGCGAGGCGGCGATCCCAAGTCGAATCGGGGGAGAGCCGGGCGAAACTTCGTTGAACGCCTGGCATCGGTCACCAAACCGTCGCACCTCCCGACGGTGGCCGGTCAGATCCGGGCCGTCGCGGCCCCGTGCGGCATTGCGCCCCGGGCTGCGACGACACGTCGTGGTTCATGGCGCCGGCCTTACCGCCTGATCTGCGCCTTCAGTGTGTCCTCGACCACGCGGTCGAATGACGACGCCTTCGGCGGCGCCTTGGCGCGGGCTTCGGCGACGTATTTGTCACGCTTCGCCACCAGCGCGCCGAGCTTGTCGTTGAGCGCCTTGCGCTGGTTCATCTGCTTGTTGACTTCGTCCACGCGCTGCTCGGGCTTCATCGCGCGCAGATTGTCCGGCAGGTCTTCCTCCTTGATGGCGGAAAAGCTGCTGCGGCCGGAGCCGACATCGGCGACCAGGTCGCCGTCGCCGGTGACGGCTTCCGATGTCGCCTTGGCGCGCTTGTTGATGAAGCTCGCCATCTCGGAGGCCTGCGACGGTGCGGCTGCCGCCACCCTCGACAATTGCATGGTCTTGTCTTCGGTGCGCTTCTGCATCGCGCGCGGCCCGTAGGGGATCACGGTGCCGTTGATCTCCCGCTGCAGGATGATGATGTCCTCGTCGAACGGCGTCTCGATCACCACCACCTGTCCGCCGTCCTGCGGGATCGGGATGAAGCGGCCATTGCCGTTCTGGGCGATGTCGCGCCACACCCGTTCGGTATCGGCGGCGTCGCCGGCGAGCACGGCGTTGACGATGATGTCCTTTTGTTTCGCCACTTTCAGCGTCACCGGATATTTGGTGTCCTGCGCATAGTCCATGTGCGGTGGCGCGTCGCCGACCAGGAACACGATTCGTCTGACATCGCTGCCTCCGGTCCACTGCATCCTGTTGACGGCAACATCGAGCGCCTCGTTGACGCTTTCCGGCCAGTCTCCGCCACCACGGGCTTTCAGTTCCAGCAGGCTGGCGTAGAGGTCCTGGATGTCGCGGGTGAGTTCGACCTTCCTGGTGACGTAGTCGTCGCCGATGTCGCGATAGGCGACGAGGCCCATGCGGATGTCGGCGTCGGGATTGCTGTCGACGATCGCGGTTGCGATCGACCAGATCTTGCGCTTGGCGCCCTCGATCAGTCCGCCCATCGAGCCCGTGGTGTCCAGAACGAATGCAACTTCGACGGCGGGCTTGGCAACGGCCTGTGACAGGCCGGCGGACAGCGGCAACGCAGCGAGAGCTAATGCGAGTGAGCGAAGCGTGATGCCTTGATACCTGAAGCGATGCTTCATGGCGTTCTCCTCCATGTGTTCCGTCCCTCGGAACCCAGGTTCCCTCGGCTTCACGGTGGTGTGTGGTCCGAATCAAGGCGCCTTGGGCACGAATTTGCGGCGTATTCTGCGCCGCCGTCCCGGTGGCGACCGTCGCGGAATCGGGTAGGCTTGGCGCATGGAATCGCCCGCCCGCCAGGTCAGCCTCGTGCCGCCGCCCGACCGCCGCCAGTCGGAAACGGCGCTGGCGATCGCGCGCGGTACCGCCAGAATGCTGCGAACGTTGGGTTTTTCCTGCATCAGCGAATTGCCGCTGCCCTCGGGACGGCGCGCCGATCTGGTGGCGCTGAACGACAAGGGTGAGATCTGGATCGTCGAGATCAAGTCGTCGGTGGAGGATTTACGTGCCGACAGTAAGTGGCAGGACTACCGGATGCATTGCGACCGGCTGTTCTTTGCGTTCACGCAGGATCTGCCGTGCGAGATTTTCCCTGAAGGCACCGGCCTGATTATCGCCGACGCCTATGGCGCCCGTCTGCAGTGCGAGGCGCCCGAGCATCGTTTGTCCGCGCCGACCCGCAAGCTGATGACGGTGCGGTTTGCGATGGCTGCGGCGCAGCGGATCAACCGGCTGGTCGATCCGCAGGGCCATTCGGAGTTTTAGAGGAATTTGGGTTGCGGTCCGTGCGACCGACCAACCGCGCTCGTCAGCGGGGCCGGTTGATGATGGTGTCCTGGGTCGGGGTCACGATGCAGATGCTGCGATCGTTCCACTGGATGCCGTAGCCGAAGATGATGATGCTGCCCGTGGGCGAAGCAAGTCCGCCACCGGCAACGATATCGAGTTCCTGAAGGCTCAGTTCGCGTGCGTCTTGCTTGGTCGCGATCATGTCAGTCTCTCCTTGTCATGGCCGAAGGACTTGCTGCGTTGGCAAAACCCTATGCGGCGGCGCGGATCGTCGCTGTGACCGATGTCACACGGATCGGCGCCGGGAGAGCTTCAAGAATTGGGGGCGTGCCAATCCGGGCGCGGTGGTCTGCCCTAAGGCGGACCATCGGCACCGGCGCAGGCGAGCGGCCGCCTAGGCGGACTTGCCGTAATTGTAAAATCCCTTGCCGGTCTTGCGGCCGAGATGGCCGGCGGCGACCATTTCCTTCAGCAGCGGCGCGGGCCGGTATTTCGGGTCGTTGAAGCCGTTATAAAACACCTCCATGACCGACAGCATGGTGTCGAGACCGATCATGTCGGCGAGCGCCAGCGGGCCGATCGGATGGTTGCAGCCGAGCTTCATGCCGGCGTCGAGGTCCTCGGCGGTCGCGATACCTTCCTGAAGCGCGAAGATCGCCTCGTTGATCATTGGGCACAGGATGCGGTTGACCGCAAAGCCCGGGCTGTTCTTCGCCGTGATCGGCACCTTGCCGACCCGCTTGGCAAATTCTTCGGCCTTGGCGTGGGTGTCGTCGGACGTCTGCAGGCCGCGGATCAACTCCAGCAGCGCCATCAGCGGTACCGGGTTGAAGAAATGCATGCCGATGAAGCGGTCCGGACGGTCGGTGGCCGCGGCCAGCTTCGTGATCGAGATCGAGGAGGTGTTGGTCGCGACGATCGCGCGCGGATTGAGCGTCGCACAAAGGTCCTTGAGGATCTTGATCTTCAGATCTTCGCGCTCGGTCGCGGCCTCGATCACGAGGTCGCAGTTGGTGAGCTTGCCATTGTCGGTCGTCGCGGTGATGCGTGCCAGGGCGGCTTGCCGGTCGGCATCGGTCATCTTCTGCTTGTTGACGAGGCGCTCCAGGCTGCCGGTGACCGTCGCCATTCCCCTGGCGACCGCGGCATCCGAGATGTCGATCATCGTCACCTGGAGCCCGGCCGCCGCGCAGACCTGCGCGATGCCGTTACCCATCGTTCCCGCCCCGATGATGCCAATTGTTTCAATCATTGCTCGCGTGCTCCGTTGTGTAATGCCGGCTTTGGCCGTCGTCTGGCTAACCGTTAGCAGACGGCGGCCGGGAGCAAAACCGGTCAAAATCGGCAGGGGCAGGGAGCACGCGGGGCGAAGGCCCGATTTACGTCACCGGTATCCAAATCTCGATGCCGCCAAGGCCGGTTCGCGGATTGAATGTCGGCATATGCTTTTCGAGCCACGGGCCGTCGGAGACGACCTTGCCGCTTTGCGGGACCCACTGATCCCAGATTGCGGCGTAGGTCTTGGGAATCTCGGAGACGTGTGTGGAATGGGTGAAGACGGCGTAGGTCTGGGCCGGAACGCGCTGGGTAACTAGGCCTTTTGGCGGGCTGCCCGCGGACGACACGAGGACGCCGGTCAAATATGAAAAATTCCCTTCACCATCCATGTCGGTGGTGACGCTGACCGGTATAGGCTCGGCCTTGTTGTCGATCTCCTCGTACCGGGTCATGAACTGCTGCCATTGACCGGGGATCGCCTGCGCATTCGCGAGGTTTTGCCGGCACGACAACCCGACCACGGTCAAGGCGCCAAGCTTCTCGATCCGGGGCTCGATGGCTTCCTTGGCTGACGCCGTGTTCGGAACGCTTGCGGGTTTCATCATGTTCAGCTCCCTTGATGTTCCGTGCTTTCGCACCACTTCGGGTGTGAGATCGAATTGCGCCTTGAAGGCGCGCGAGAACGCCTCGTGCGAGGCATAGCCGGTGTCGAGCGCCAGGCTCAGGATATCGGCCGCACCTTCCGCCAGCCTCTCGGCCGCGTTGCTCAGGCGGCGTGCCCGCACATATTGCATCACCGGCATGCCGACGCGCGCTTCGAACGCGCGCGCCATGTGAAACTTCGACACGCCGCAGCCGTCGGCGATGTCGGACAGCGAAAGCTCGTTGCCGAGATTTCGTTCGATCATCCAGATTACTTTTGCAGCCAGTGACATAGATTTTCACTAGCAAGCGACGATCGACGCCGCTTGATTGGGATTGCGCATCTGCCAGAACGCGAGCGAGCCGAATTATGACAGTCTTATGACAGTGCAATCCATTTCGATTCGTGACACAAATAATACAATCAAATGTCAGTTCGATAATATTTGGAGCGGTCGATGAGTTTGGAATGGCGCGCGCAACCGGCCTCGCTGGCCTGGTCCAATCCGGTGGTCCGATGGTGGGGCATGCTGACCTTGGTCAGCGGCGCCAATATCGCGGTGTGGTTCGTGCTGTACCGCCAGCTCCACGGCCAGCCGATCGGCCATCCCGCCAGCGCATCCGGCGTCGAGCTGATGCTCGCGCTCAGCGCGGCCTATGTGTTCGGCTGCGCCTTCCGCTCGATCCTGCCGCGCGCCGACGTGCAGCGGATTTGTCTGTTCGACACCTGGCTGTCGAGCGTGTTCGTCGGCCGCTCGGTCGCGACCGTGGCCGAAATCGCCTTTGCGGCGCAGTGGGCGGTCATCCTGCATCAGCTCGGCACCATCACGGGCGCGGAAACCACATTGATCGCCGCCTGGGTGATCGTGCCGCTGATCGTGGTTGCGGAGTGCTTTTCCTGGCATGCGGTGCTGACCACCAAATATCTCAACAACGCCATCGAGAATTCGATTTGGGCCGTCGTCTTCTTCATTATCGGCATCGGGCTCTGCCGGCTGCTGCCGGAGTTCGATGGCGCCGTGCGCGCGATCCTGATCGTCACGATCGTCGGCATCGCGTTCTACCTGGCGTTTCTGATGACCGTCGACGTCCCGATGTATCTGAACCGCTGGCGCGCCGATGTCGCCGACGGCAACACGCTGCTGCACCCGCTCGAGGGGTTGCGGGACGTGCGCACGCGCTGGATCGTGACCCACGACATTGCCGAGTGGAAGGAAGAGATCGCCTGGATGTCGCTGTATTTCAGCCTGGCGGTGTGGTCGAGCCTTGCACTGTGTGTCTTCTATTCGCTCGAAGATCATCTGCCGCGTTTTCGCACCCCGGCATCCGTCGCGAGCTTGCCGTCGACCGCCGCGAGCATTTCGTCGCACCCGCCGGCGGTTGTCGCGATGCAGTCTCCGATGATAGTGCTTCACCGGGGCTAGCGCCCGCGGTTGCCTTGGCTCCACGGCGCATTCAGCTTACGGAGCCGCGTCATGTCCGACATTCAATGCCCCTGTGGATCGGCGCGCCTGCGCATCACCGGCGAACCGTTTGCCCAGTTCTGGTGCCACTGCGCCGATTGCCAAAAAGTCCATGGCGCCGCCTACGTTGCCGAGGCCCTCTACTCGGCCGAAAACGTTGAACTGCTGGACGGCGCGACGTCGGTGTTTTCGCTGAAGACCACGCCGAGGGTGTCCTGCGCAAACTGCGGCTCTCGCCTGTTTGCGGAACTCGCCGAGATCGGAATGCGCGGCTTGAACGGCTATCTGCTGCCGCGCGACGCCTTCAATCCGGCTATCCACATCAACTGCGCGGAAGCGGTCGCCCCCGTGCTCGACGACCTCCCGCATTACCGCACCAAGCCGGCTGCCTTTGGTGGCGATGATGTGCTGATGGATTGGCCCGCCCGCGCGAACAAGTAGCCGGATCGGTCGCGGCTCTCTGCCTGGTTGCCGAGGGCATCTCGCCGCTTCATTTTGCCTTCGTCGCGGCCGCGATCAGCTCCTTGCCTTCCGCGGTCCTGATCATGAGCTGAATCGGTTCGCTACCGCCGGCGGGCAGGGCCGCGGCAATGCGGTTTCCGCTCTTCGGATCGGCCGTCACGGCCTCATTGAACAGGACCGCGTCGCCGCGCTTCAGGAGGACGCGCAACGGCGCGGCCGGCTCAACGCTGAAGAACTGAAGGTTGACGCCGGACGCCTCGGCCACGAAGTTGATCAGGATGCTCGCATTAGCGTGCGTCACGTTGCTCATGCCGACGGTCGGGCTATAGGTTTCCGGTATCGAAACTTCACCCCGCGCCGGAAATTCGGCGCTGTGGAAGAATTCGTCCGACACGCCCGCCCATAGTTCGACATAGGGCCGCGCCGGGTTCGGATCCCTGCGCTGGTCGGTTTCGTTCGTGAAGGACGGATATCCCCATGTCCACATTTTCAGGCCGCGGGTGACGCGGTTGTCGGCGATGCGGATGATTCCTTCTTCATTGTCGTGGTTGATCGCGCCCCAGAAATTTCCGCCCTGCATATCCGGCGCCGCATAGGCGATGCCCATCGTCGGCCAGTTCCTGAAGTAGCGCAGTTTTTCGAACCGGCTGTTACCCGCACCTGCGCTTGCCTCACCCTCGGACAAATTCTTCGACCAGGCCGGCGTGCGATAGGCCGTGATCGGTGCGATGATTTCGGCAGCCCCGGTCGTCCTGGGGTTGTTCGGGTTCGATCCCGGCGCCAGCGTCGTGCAGGTCCAGTATTCGTACGAGATTGCCTTGTCGTTCGGATTTTTCAGCACCATGCGCGCGTCGACCGCGGCGCGGCCGGCCTTCAGCGTCACATAATAAGTCGCCTCGATGCCGGTCGAACCCCTCCTGAACTTGCCGGGCGCCGCCGAATATTCGAAATTGTCGGTCAGCGACATCGATACCGTTACTTCATCGGCGTTCTGCTTCACGACCTCAAAATCCCACGGCTTCAGCCACGCCTTGCCATGCTCGGCATCCGGGAAGGTCGGGAAGATGCCGCCATACACCATCAGCCAGTCGTAATAGAAGGTGTCGCCGCCCATGCCATAGGGTACGCCCACTTGCGTGCGATAGAGCTGTTCGTGGCCGGTCGGCTTGTAGATGATCGAGAGAATGCGCCCGCCGAATTCCGGCAGCAGCATCACCTTCAAATAACGGTTCTCGAGCACGCGGGCTCTGAATGTGCGGTCGACGATGGTGTTCTTGTCGAGCGACCCGTCGATGAAACCATTCTCCGCTGATGTCGCGTATTTGACGGTGCTCCAATGGATCGTCTGCTCGCTGAGCGACACCTGGTCCGGCTCCGGCGACGCCGTCTGTGCGACGGCATCACATGCAAGAATTGCCGAAATGATTCCGGCCGCCATTTGAACGAGGATCCGCGAGGAAGCACCAATTGCCATTTACGACGCCTTCGATGACGCGGCGATCCTATCGCGCCATGGCCGGTTTGTTGAGGCGATTAAGCGTTCCCGGCCGATTGACCCGCAGAGTGACAGTATCCATATGGGAACGGAAGAATCGGACGAAACCTGCCGTTTCGGACAAGCTCAGACGCCGCCGGAATTCGCGGGCGGCGTCATTTCAAATGGTTTCGTTCGGGAGTACCTATGACGACACTGTCTATCCTCGATCTCGTCCGCGTCACCGAAGACACCGATGCGCGGGGCGCGCTCGACAATGCCCGCGATATTGCGGTTCATGCCGAAGCCTGGGGCTATCGCCGCATCTGGGTGGCGGAGCATCACAACATGCCGGGCATCGCCAGTGCCGCGACCTCGGTCGTGATCGGTCATATCGCCGCGGGTACGAAGGCCATTCGCGTCGGCGCGGGCGGCATCATGCTCCCCAACCACGCGCCCTATGTCATCGCCGAACAGTTCGGGACGCTGGCGCGGCTGTTTCCCGGCCGCATCGACCTTGGGCTCGGCCGCGCGCCCGGCACCGACCAGCTCACACTGCGCGCATTGCGCCGCACGCCGGAAGCCGCCGAAAACTTTCCGCAGGATGTACTGGAGGTGCAGGCCTTCCTGGCGCCCGCCGGTCCCAATCAGCGCATCCGCGCCGTGCCGGCGGCAGGAACGGAAGTGCCGTTGTGGATTCTGGGATCGAGCAATTTCGGCGCGATGCTGGCGGGCGAGCTCGGGCTGCCCTATGCCTTCGCTTCGCATTTCGCGCCCGAATTGCTGATCCCGGCGCTGCAGATCTACCGCAGCCGCTTCAAACCGTCCGAGCAGTTGGACCGCCCCTACGCGATGGTCGGTGTCAACATCATCGCAGCCGACAGTGATCAGGAAGCGCGCCGGCTGGCGACGACGCAGCAGATGTCGTTTACGAACATTTTCCGCGGTGCGCGCGGCCTTAGCCAGCCGCCGATCGACGACATCGAGAGTTACTGGTCGCCGGCGGAAAAAGCCCAGGCGATGAACATGCTCGCGCGCTCCATCATCGGCTCGCCCGATACGGTCCGCTCAGGCATCGATGCGCTGGTCAAGGAAACCGGCGCTGACGAACTCATGATCGTGTCCGATGTCTACGATCACGCCAAGCGGCTGCGTTCGTTCGAACTGATCGCCGGCGCCGCTGGGAGTGCCTGACCACTGCCGTTCCGTTGTGATAACGTTCGATCCGAACTGTCTTTTCATAGTTCGCGCTCGCAGCCGCTGGACCATCACCGGCATATGGGCCATGATCGTCGAATGACGAACGAGGTCGGCAAGAACGAACAGACTCATGAAGGGCGCTGCCTGTGTGGTGCCATACGGTTTCGAAGTGTGGGAGCTCCGGTCAAGACCACGGTTTGTCACTGTCCATTGTGCCAACGTGCGTCAGGCAGTGCATTCACGGTTGAGCTTCTGTTTCTTCGAACCGCTGTCAGCTTCGACGGTGCGCCGCCCAGCACGTACACGTATCTTTCGCCGGATCACGGACGGCAGCTGCACTACACATTCTGCCCCACTTGCGGTACCCGCCTTGGCGTAACCCTGGAACGGTTTCCCGCTCTGCAGATCATCTATGCCGGCACTTACAATGATCCGTCTTGGGTGAAGCCTGACTCGCATATCTTCACGCGCAGCGCCGCGGCGTGGATTCATCCCCCCGATGATGTCGATTGCTTCACCGGCCATATGATGGATGAGCAGGGCAAACCTCAGCAGCCTGTGCCGCGGAAGGTCTAACGAAACCGGCGGCCTCCGGGATGTCTGCTTGTAGGAGCGGACTGGAAGTGGCCGGCCGGCAGTCAAAACCGCGATTGACCCATCCCGGATATCGATCAGCACTGCCATGTTGCGGTAGCGAAGCTGAATTCAGCCCCCTATCGACGGACCCGGTTGCGCCCGGTACGATGTGAGTTGAATCAGGCTCTTTTGGACGGCTCGTTGGCGACATGAAACGAGAATTCAAACGGGGGATGGCGATGCTGCGAGTGAGACATGCGGTGCTGGCGGCGGTGATGATAACGATCGCCACACCGGTCGCGGCGGAAGTGCTCGACGCCACGTATCGCGGCACCATGGTATGCGACAAGCTGCCGTTCACCAGCGACAAGATGCGCGAGGCCATCGAGGTCACGATTGCCGGTAGCGCTGCGCGCTATACCCAAGTGGTGCGGCTGCGCAGCACCGCGGTCGAGGCCGTCGCAGAGCAGGGCACCGGCACGATCGCCGGCCAGAAAATCGATCTTCAGGGCAGCTGGAAAAGCGGCAGCCGGGAGTACCAGGCGAAATACAGCGGCAGTTTCGTGCGGCGCAGCGCCGCGCTCAAGGGCACGCAGACCTGGACCGACGGCGGCAAGACCGTGATCCGTGCCTGCGCAGGCGCGATCAAACGGCCGCTGAAGCCGTTCCTGCCGCGTAACAAGAAGCAGGCGGCGGCGGGGTGAGGTCGTAAACAATCCTGCCGCAGCAGGAACCAAATCCGGGCTGGCTCGTCCATTCAGGTGTGCCCCATCGATTCATTCAACTGGCGTCCATATGTCATTGGCCCTGATCATTGTGATCGCTATCGCCGTCCTCTGGCTTGCGGAACGCAGCGTCGAGCATCTCACATTGGCTGTTGCGGCGCTGGGCTTTAGCACCGCGGTGCTGCTGTTCGTCGTTTCCGATCTGGAAAGGGCGATATTGCTGTCATCGATCCTGGCGGCGGGAGTTTTCGGAGCGTCGGGAGTCAAATATACGCACAGCGGCATCAAGCTCATTGTAACGGATTTGCCGCTGGCGTTTGCGGGAACAGTCCCGTTCTTGCTGGTGCAGTATCCGCTCGCACTGGCGGCTGTGCTCGCCGGAAGCATCGCACTCACGCTGGCCACAGTCGCGACCCTGATCTACGTGCGCGGGCCGCCGGTTTCCCTTGAACTCCAGGTTCTCTTTTTCGGCATCGCCTGTATCGGCCTGGTGGCAGCCTACAAAGCGAGCGGCGGGCCGGTGACGTTCCAGCGAAATGCGGCGCTCCGCCGCTGTTTTCTGTCGAGCTTCATCGCCTCCCTTCTCGACCCGCTCTCCTGGCGGCGCTTCGGCGGGCTCGCGCTCAGCGACATCGCCAGGGAGCCGCTGCCGCTGATGGCGGCCGTACCGGCGCGCAGCGCCGACTATCCCGACATCATCATTATCCAGCACGAGTCGATCTTCGATCCGCGCCTGTTCGGTCTCCCGGTCGAGCCGATTGTCGGGTCGTTTCTGTCGCCGGAAAGCGGCCTGCATGGCAGCCTCAATGTCGATATTTTCGGCGGGGGATCGTGGCAATCGGAATTCAGCCTGCTCACCGGCCTTTCAAGCGCGAGCTTCGGTTCGAACGCCTATTTCCTCTTCAAGCGAGGTGCCGGCCGCTTCCACAGCAGTTTGCCAAAGACGCTCTCCGGGCTTGGATATCGGACGATGCTCGCTTCGAGCTGCCGTCGCAGCTTTCTCAGCTACGACAGGTTTTACCGTTCAATCGGGATCAACGAGCGTCTCTTCACCGATGACTTCGCCCCGCCCTTCGACGCCAACCGATTTGAGACGACGAATTCCGATGCGTTGTTTCTGGACGCCGCGCTCAACGCGCATATGAAAGGCATTGCCGACGACGCCTCGCCTCGCTTTTTGTATGCGCTGACCAACTTCAATCACGGCCCGCACAACCGAAAGCTGGCTGCGCCCGGACACTTTGAAGGCGAGCGGGCGTTCGCCGCCGCGAGCCTTCCCGATGCGCATTATGCCGAGTATTACGCGCGGCTTGTCGAAACCGCGGTGGCCTGGGATAAATTCAAGTCCGAGCTTTCCTCCCGTTTTCCCAACCGTCCTGTACTCATTGTGCACTATGGGGACCATCAGCCCGTCATGACACGGCGGATCGAGCGAAAGCTCAAGCTCGACGTGGACGCGAGGCGGCAGTTCCGCACCTTCTACGCCATCGAAACCCTGAACTTCCCTGATCGAATTCCCAGTGGACGCGGCTCGGACCTGGATATTGCTTTCCTTGGGACGGTCGCTTTGCAGCATGCCGGTCTGCCGCTGGATGAGATATTCGCGACGCGGGCGAGCCTGCTCGAGCATTGCGGCGGCGCTTACTTCGCATCACCCTCGGAACGGAAACGCCGGTTCCACCGCACCCTTGTCGATCTCGGCCTGATCGACGTGGCGCCGGCCGTGCGATATCAACGCTGAATTTTTCCGCGAGGTTGGCTGCCGGCAAGGAGCCGGCAGGTTGGAGGTAACGTGACAGATCGGACAGTGGGTATCATTGGGCTTGGCATCATGGGCGGCGCCATCGCGCGCAACCTCGTCGAGCGCGGCTGGGCTGTCGTCGGTTTCGACACCAATCCGGCGCGCCGGAGCGAACTTGCGCTTGCCGGCGTGACCATCGTCGATGGCGCGCGTGCCGTCGCGTCCCGCACAACGCTGATCATGACAAGCCTGCCCAACGCCGATGCCGCCCAAGCCGTCGCGACGGAAATTGCCGCGTCTGGCCAATCTCCACGCATTGTCATCGAGCTCAGTACGTTCACTATTCCCGAAAAGGTGCGGTTCAAGGCCATTCTCGAACCTGCAGGTCATGTTGCGCTCGACTGTCCGCTCAGCGGAACCGGCGCCCAGGCCGTGGTTAGAGATCTCGTCGTCTACGCGAGCGGCGACAAGGCCGCGATCGCGCGGTGCGACGGCCTGTTTGCCGACTTTGCCAAGCAAAGCGCCGATCTCGGAGAATACGGCAATGGCAGCCGAATGAAATTCGTCGCCAATCATCTGGTCGCCATTCACAACGTCGCCTCGGCGGAAGCGATGCTGCTTGCCGAACGGGCTGGGCTCGATTTGAATCAGGTGATCGAGATGATCGCTCCCGGCGCGGGCGGCTCGCGGATGTTTCAGATGCGGGCGCCGATGATGGCAAGCCGCAATTACGAACCGGCGACGATGCGGATCTCGACCTGGAAAAAGGATATGGCCATTATCGCGGAGTTCGCCGGCGAGCTCGGCTGCGAAACCCCGCTCTTCACGCTCACGCAACCGGTCTACACAAAGGCCATGGCGATGGGATTGGGCAATCAGGATACCGCCGCCGTGTTCGAAGTGCTGAAGGCAAACGGCACCTGAACCCGTACACGCAGCTGGCTAAATGCTTTGGATTCTAGAACACGCCAGCAGCCTCGGCTGCCAGCCGATCTCCGTGCAGCTTTCTGATCTCGGACAGGTAGCCGACACATGTCGCGAAACTTTCGCTGTCTGGCGGCATATGAAAATTCTTGCAGAATATCCGGTCCTCTTGCTTGATTTGTTCGGCCTTAAGTTCTTGCGCAGCGCGCCATAAGGTCGGGCCATGGGCCGCTGCATAGATCGCGCCAGCACTCACCGCCAGTGCAAATACAATGGAAGGGACCTGCGAAGAGGTCAACCTCGAACGACGCCCGGGAGCCGCATTGTCGCTGTCTAAAGTTTCCGTCTTCATCAACCTCTCCCGAAGTGGCCTCTGAAAATTTCGACGTTCATTGCGGCTTTGGCTGCACATGATGCGAGACCGTCAGCCAGCGGCCGTCGATTTTCTCGTAAACGTTGGTCACGATCCAATCGACCTTACGCGTGCTTCCATCTTTCATCTGGGCGAGCCCCCTCTCGGCACCTATTTCCCAGGCAAGATTGCCGACAATGCGCACATGCGCATCGACCAGTGCGACACTCCGCTGCAAGAACGGTTTGTTGAACTCGATCCAGTATTTCTTTTGGGCCTCCCAACCAACGATGATGGCCGTGCTGCGTGGCCCCACGTAAGTCACATAAGGTGTTTGCGCCCAAACCTTCGCCATCGCCGTCCCGTCGTCGACCACCACAACGGCTTCATAGAAGGCCTTGCTCGCGGCCTTCACCCCATCGACATCGATGGCTTGCTGGGCGAAAGCGCCACCAGCCGGGATCGCGAGCAAAAGCCCAAAAAGCGGAAAATTGCTTCGAAAACGCATGTTCGTTGTCCTTCCATGCCTTTTGCAGCGCGCCGCGATCGATGCCAGCTACCTCGCCTGTCATAGCCCTTTACTTGCCGGGGATAATCGGCGATGAACGCGAAACACTCACGAATTGAATTCATCAATGGCCAATGCCGCCAATGAAATGGGCGTATTCGAGCGGGTGATTGAACGTGGCAGCTTTGCCGCCGCCGCGGCGGACGTCGGACTTTCGCCTTCGGCCGTCTCAAAGCTCATCATTCGACTGGAGCAACGGCTCGGCGTGCGGCTGATCAACCGCACGACGCGGCGGCTGGCGCTTACCGCAGAAGGCAAGACTTATCTCAATCGCTCTCGAGAGATTCTCGCCGCCATTGAAGCCGCTGAATCGGAAATCGCGTCAGCGCGAATGTCACCGCGCGGCCGCCTGTGCATCCACGCGCCACCGGTCATGATCGGCGATCATTTCGGTCCGGCGCTGTCGGAATTTTTGGCGCGCTACCCCCGCATAACAATCGATTTCCTCGTGACCAACCGACCGGTCGATCTCGTCGCCGAGAATGTGGACATTGCGATGCGAACGGGGAAGCTTCCCGACTCGTCCATGATTGCGTGCAAAATCGTCGATCTCACACAGATCATCTGCGCCAGCCCGGAGTATCTGGCGCGCCACGGCCGACCGGTCGTGCCGTCCGATCTTGCGCAACATCGATGCCTGGTTCTCAACGGCATCCCTGAACCGACGATCTGGAGATTTCGTGGTGACAAAGGGCTGATGGCTGTCGAAGTCAAAGCCGCCATTAGCGCAGACAGTTCGGATGTCCTGATGCGACTGGCCATGGAGGGCGTGGGGGTCGTGCGTCTCGGTGAGTTGGCGGTGGCCAGGGCACTCGGGAACGGATCGCTGGAGCCACTTCTCCTCGACGTGCAAGTGAACGAAGGCTATCCGCTGTGGGCTCTCTTGCCGCCAGGCCGGCAGCGATCTCCCAAGGTCAAAGTGTTCTTGGAGTTTCTAAACGAACGACTCGGTTTAGCGCCGTGGCGAACGAACGTGCGCCATCCGCCGTCCGTCTCTCCATAGAGGTCCATGGCAGGCAATTAGCCGACGTAGGCCATCGCCGAATGTCCGCTTGTCGCCATGCGCGGCCGTTGTCGGCAATCGGATGCGCGCGCGGTTCCAAGCAACAGCTTGATCAGCCGCAATTCCAGATCGGTCCGATCGGCGTTCGCGTCCAGCACGGGCCGAAGCTGCCGCCATTGTAGCGACCGCCGTAAAAGCCGGGCCGGCCGAAATAGTGCCAGTCGCCATTGTAGCCGTAATAACTTGGGACCGGATCGATATACCAGGGCCGCCGGTTTTGCCGCGCCATGCGCGCAACCGCAGCCCTCTGGGTGTAAGCGGGACGGCTGTTGTTCGGGGGCTGCTGATAGCCCGGCAGGAAGCCGTACCCGTTCCAGCGTGGCGCTGGCCGCTTATGGGCCGGTGCAGCCGGCGCGACGACCGGCAGCAGCGACAGGACGATTGCAATCAAGGCAAACATGAGACGTGACATCGGCGCACCATAGACGGCCTGCAGTTGGGGGCGATTCAATTCTAGGTGCACAATCCCGGCGCAACGGCGTCCGCTCAAACAGCGACCCCGTGCGCGAGCGCGCGGTGGCGCCTTCGCCCGACCAGCACGCCGATGATGAGCAGATTGAGAATGTTGGCGCCGATGCCGACGGCGAACGCGGGGGCATAATATCCGAGATGATCGTAGAGCAGGCCGGCGAGCCAGCTGCCGGCGGCCATGCCGCCGCCGCTGAACAGCAACAGCGTCGGGATTCTCCAGGAGGCCTCTGACGCCGGAAACAATTCGCGCACCGCCAGCACATAGGCCGGGATGATGCCGGAAAAGCCGAGCCCGAACGCGGCGGCCACCGTGAAAAGCCCGACTTCATTCTGGGTCGACAGAAAGGCCGTCATCGATACCGCCTGCCAAGCCGACCCGATCAATACGGTGGCGAGCCCGCCGATCCGATCGGAGATTACGCCCCAGATTTGCCGGCTCAGGAACGCGGTGCCGAGCAGGATCGACAGCATCAGCGCGCCCATCGACCGGCTGATGCCAAGATCGCTGCAAAAGGCGACCAGGTGGCCCTGTGGCATCGCCATCGGAATGCAGCACAGGACGCCGGCGCCGCACATCAGCGCGAACACGGCGTTGGGCGGCCAGCCGAGGACGCGCGCTTTGCCCGAACTGGCGCCGGACACCGCAGCCGGATGAATCACTTCGGGCGGCGAGCGGAAATAAATCGCGGCAAGCGGCACCACGACAATGATTTCGGCGAGCGCATACCACAGCATCGCCTGCCGCCAGCCGTAATTGGCGATCACCTGTTCGAATATCGGCGGCCAGAACGCGCCGGCGACATAGGTACCGCTCGAGATCAGCGCCAGCGCCGAGCCGCGCCGGCGATCGAACCAGCGGCTGACATAAATGTACAAGGGCGCATTGATGCCGCCCAATCCGATCAGGCCGATAAACAGACCGTGGCCGATCCACAGCGGCCATGGCGGTCCAAGGGTCGAGAGTGAAAGGCCAAGGCCGATCATCAGCGAACCTGATATCACCGTCGTGCGCGTGCCGACCCGCTCGGCAATCCGCGACATCAGGATGCCGCCGATGCCGGAGCCGAGCCACGCCAGCGCACTGGCGAGCGCTGGAACGGAACGCAACCCGCCGACTTCGCCGGCGATGTCCTTGAGCGCCACCACGGTGATCCAGGCCGCGCCGAACGACATCCCGAGCACGGCCAGCGCAACCGAGGCGACGGCCCATGAGGTTTTGGTCTCAACGGAATCGGATGGCGGCATCGGGTGGGGAAATCCGGTTGGCGAATCCTTTTAACTGCCGCGCCGGATTTCACCACCCACGTCCGTGTGGGGTCTGCTCTACATGCTGCACTGCAGCCAATGCGCGCTGGCAACGCGCAGGATCAAGACCAAGAAACGCCGCGCAGGGCGCTCGGTGAAGCGCCCAGCGTTCTGCGCATCGCGCGCGCGAGCGCCGAGCCCGATTCAAAACCTGTGCGCCACGCGATCTCGCCGACCGGAAGCGTCGACTCGGTCAGCAGGCGACGTGCAGCCTCGACGCGCTGCCGGTTCCGGTAGTCGCCAATCGACATGCCGGTGCGCTGCCGGAACAGCCGCGTGGCGTGCCGTCGCGACAAGCCGAATTGTTCAGCGATCTCGTCAAGCGGCACATCTTCGTCAAGCCGCTCGCCGATGGCCGAGCACATCTCGGCCACGAGCGCGCTGCCGTGGTCATGCCCGGTCGCGCTGGAGAGCGGTTCGTCTTGCTCAATCTGGGACAGCATCGCAACCAACAGAGCGGTAGCCAGATTGTCCTGCACGGCTTTCGGCGCAATATCGGTATCGTCGGTGCAGCACAAACGCAGCAGCGTCCGCATCACGGGCGTCGCTGCAAACATCGCGGGCTTTTGCAGGCGCCTCTGAAGATGACGCGACGGCGCGAACTGCGTGAGCGCAGCTTCGGTAAGGTAAAGTGCAACATGATTGCTCAAGCGGCGAACCGCCTGCGACTCATGCGCGTGCATTTTCGGCATCACGACGAAGCGGTCTTCGCTCAGCCATGTAACCGACCGGCGCGCTTCATCCCTGAAGGCGATCGTGCCGTTGGCGGGCATCAAGATCATGGCACAGTCGTGCCAATGCCACTGCGTCCGGTATTGCAGGCCGCCGCCGGTGACGACGGCCCGGTGCTCGCCCGCGTCGAGAAGGCGCGACGGCGGCGCTGAACACCGTATCTGTTCAAACGATCGAAGCATGCGACATCCTAGCATATCCCGAGAAACCTGCCGGAACGCGATTCTTGCCCCTGATGGCCCGTTGGGTCGCGTCAAGTGGCCCGTTCGGACGCGCGGCACACCGCAGGGATCGGCAAGCTCCGGCCATGACATCCGAGCCCATCTTCGATCGCCGCTACGCCGAAAATGTATTTTTGGTCAACGTGTTCGGCAATGGACCCAAAGGCGGCAATCCGGCCCCTATCATCGTTGACGCCAGCGAGCTCGATAGCGAAGCGATGCGCCTGATCGCCGCCCGGCACGGCCATGAGAGTGCCTTCGTGCTCCCGGGACGAAACGGCTGCGACTACCAGTTTCGCTTCTTCGTGCCGAACCACGAGATGGAGATGTGCGGCCATGCGACGCTCGGCGCGATCTGGCTGCTCGACCGGCTGGGCCGGCTGCCTCGGAGCACGGTGTCGATCGCGACGCTGTCCGGGCCAGTTCAGGCGCGGGTGGACGGCGGGCAGGCGAGCGTCAGTCAGCCAAGGGGGCGGTACAAAAATGTCGAAGACCCCGGCGCCGTGCTCGACGTGCTCGGCCTGCGGCCTTCCGACCTCTTGGATAGCCCGCTCGTGAACGCAGCAACCAGCCGCGTCAAGACGCTTGTTCCGCTGCGCTCGGTTGAACTCCTGAACCGCCTTCGGCCCGACGTTGCGCAAATTGCCGCCGTCTGCGATGCGATCGGTTCGACCGGCCTCTATCCGTTTGCCATGGTCGATCCGGAGCAGGCGATCTTCTCGGCCAGGCAATTCCCGCGCTCCTCCGGCTATCCGGAAGACGCGGCGACCGGCATTGCTGCGACGGCGCTGGCCTGGAGCGCGTGGGACCTTGGCCTGACATCAAGGCATCGCGTCGTCGTAAGGCAGGGCGAGGCGATGGGACGGCCATCGCAAATCACGGTGGAGCGCGACGATGACCGATGCTGGCTGTCCGGCCATGCAGAACTGATTGGGGAGACGCCGCTATGAACCGCCGTTTGTTCCTCGCTGCCGCGGCTGCCATGGCGGCCGGCAAGAGTTTTGCGCAACAAGGCGCTGCATCCTGGCCGGCAAGGCCGATACGTTTGATTGTGCCCTACGCCGCCGGCGGCCCGACCGATGTTGCGGCACGAATTCTCGCCGAAACACTCTCCCAACGTCTGCCTCAGCACGTCCTGATCGAGAACATCACCGGCGCGGGCACCACGGTCGGCACCGCGCGCGCGGCGGGCACCAGGGACGGGCACACGTTCCTCGTTGCCACGGTTGCGCATGCTGTCAACGCGGTGCTTTACGCCAGCCTGACGTTCGATCCCGTCAAGGACTTCCGTGGCGTGGCGCTGATGGGGACCGTCCCGCAGATCATTCTGGTCAGGAAGGATTTCGCCGGAAATTCGCTCGCCGACCTGTTTGCGGCTGCGCGTGCCAAACCGGCAGGCCTGACCTATGGCTCGGCCGGCATCGGCTCAGCCCAGCATCTTGCCGCCGAGCTGCTGGCGAGCCTGGCGAAGATCAACATGCTCCATGTTCCCTATCGCGGCAGCGGGCCGGCCGTCACCGACCTGATCGGTGGCCAGATCGATCTGGTGATTGACAGTGCCGCGACAGCTATCTCCCATGTCAAAGGCGGTGCATTACGCGCGCTTGCGGTGACCACGAAGGAACGCCTCCCGGCGCTGCCGGATCTGCCAACCGTGGCCGAGACGTTGCCCGGCTACGAGGCCTACACGTGGAATGCGATCCTTGCGCCCGCCGGAACGGCGCCGGAGATCATTGCCGCGATGAACGGGATGACCAACACCGCGCTGTCCAACCCGGCCTTGACACAGCGGTTCGACGAACTCGGCATCGCGATCGCAAAAAACTCGAAGCCCGAGGCGACGGATGCTTTCATCGCCGCCGAGATGGCGAAATGGCAACCGCTTCTGCGCAGCGCCGGCATTGCGCCGAACTGAGGCGCTCAATGCCGGGGTCGGCTACGGAAACTGCTCTACGCCGCGAAGTAACCGCCGTCGACGACTTGCGACGCGCCGGTCATGAAGGATGCCTTGTCGGAGCACATCCACACCACGGCTTCCGCGATCTCCTCGGGCACGCCCATGCGGTTCATCGGCACCTTCGCCAAGGTGGCGTCGAGGCGGGTTTCCACCACCTCCTTGGTCATCGGCGTGGTGATGTAACCGGGGTTGACGCAGTTCACGCGGATGCCGTCTTGCGCGTATTCGATCGCCGCGGTTTTCGTCAGCCCGACCACGCCGTGCTTGGCGGCCACATAATGTCCTGAGGTCGCGAGCCCAATCAGTCCGGCGATGGAGGCGGTGTTGACGATGGCGCCACCGCCGCCTTGCGCCATCATCTGCACGATCTCGTGCTTCATGCAGAGCCACACGCCGGTGAGGTTGATCGCGAGCATGGCGTCGAACGAGGCCTGGCTGAGCTCGTGCAGGCGCTGGCGTCCGGGGCCAACCGATCCGCCGGAGACACCGGCATTGTTGAACGCGCAGTCGATCCGGCCATAGGCGGCGACGGTGCGCGCCACCATTGCCGCGACCTGGGCCTCCGCGGTGACGTCGCCACCGATCGCGATCGCCTGGCCGCCGGCCGCGTTGATCAAGGCGACGGTGCCGGCCGCGCTCTCCTCGGTACGGTCGGCGACCGCGACGCGCGCGCCCTCGCGCGCCATCGCCAGCGCCGTCGCCCGCCCGATGCCCGAAGCGCCGCCTGTCACCAGCGCCACCTTGCGCTCAAGGATTCCTGCCATTTTGTGTTTCTCCCTGTCCCGCAGCAGATGCGGTGTTCATTTTTGTGGCCCGGATTCTTCGGGCGCAACACCCTACGATCCCGCGCTGCCCGGGCAAAGAGGGCCTGCTGCGGGGCCACCCGGCGATTGGACAGGGGCTCGCGTGGCTCGGCCAGCGCGACATCCAGATCCCGCCAAAACGGCGGCAATACTGCAATGAGGGTGGGGTGACGATCTAAACGCCCGTCAGGGCGTCCCGCACGTCGACGCGTTGGCCGTCCGGTTTGCTGACGTAGAGATGCCCGGCAAGCACGGACTGCATGTTCTCGTACATGGAATAGAGATCGTCGCAATAGACCGACGGATTGTCGTACCCGTTCTGCTTCGAGAAACGATGCGGAAGATAGCCGCCGCCGCAGGCGTTCATGAACTTGCACTGCTGGCATTTCGCGGCAAGCTGGATCGAAGCGTCGCGCGCCGCCTTCCAGCGTGGCTCGTTCCTGACCTCGTCGATCCCGTGATCGAAGATGTTGAACTTTGTTTGCGTGTGGCCGTCGCCGGCAATGCGCAATACGTCGTGCGCCTCGACGGAACCGTCGGTCATGACAGTGCAGAGTTCGATCGGCTTGTAGCCGACGCCTTCGGTCGGCGAATTGTTGCCGAGCATGGCGGTGATCATGTCGCTGATGATACGAATGTTGGCCGTGGGCGTGGTCCGGTTGGCCTCCAGCCACAGGTCGAACAGGCCGTTGTAGAACGCGGCAACGGACGCGGGGGTTTCATCCACCGTCGCGTCCGGGATCATGATGTCGTAGCTGGCAATGCCGCATTCTTCGAAAAACTTGACATACTCCGCTGGCGGGTAGGCGGGATTGCAGACCGCCAGCGCAGTCATGCCGATATCGCGTGAGGCCAGCATCCGGGCGGCCTTTGCCGCCGCGGCGTGGGTGCCGGTGCCCTGAAACGTCTTGCGGTGAAGATCGTGAATGTGTTCCGGCCCATCGAGGCTGATCGCGACCGAAATGTTGCGCGACTCGAAACAATCGAGCCACTCCTCGTCGATCAGCACGCCGTTGGTGGTCACCGCGATCGGGATGTCGCAACCCGTTCGGTTGAAAATACCTTCGCAGGCCTCGGAAAAGCGACGAAAATTGTCGACGCCCCACAGCAGGGGTTCGCCGCCATGCAGAATGATCGGAAAGTCGATCAGGGAGTGTTTGACGACATGCTCTTCGATGCGCTGCAGCAGCTGCTGCATCACTTCGGTGCTCATGAGTTTGGGCTTGTTATAAACCGCGGCGTCGCGGAACCAGTAACAATAGGAGCAGTCGATGTTGCATCGCGAAGCAACTTTGACCAGCAGCTGCGAGATCGGTTGCTCCCGGAAGCCCAAAGCATCTGCGCCGTCAGCTGACATGCCGATACCGGATGGGCACGAGGAAACTACTGGGTACGCGTGGCACTGGAAAAGCCGACAATCGGCCCAGGCTCAGTAGCGGATGAAGCCGCCCCTGCGGAAGCCACCACCGCCGTAATACCCGCCACCCCTGCGAAAGCCACCATACCCGCCGCCGCCGCGAACAAAGCCGCGCCGGAAATAGACCTCGGTCGGTGTTACGGCATTCTGACCGCGCAGATCGCTCAGCAATGCATCGATACCCTGGTGATCGCTCTGGATGGTGGCGCCCGGCCCATGTAATTGCAGGACAGTCGATAGAACCTTCAGCGTAGTAATCGGCATGTTGTGCTCCGTTTTCTTGCAACGCAACGAAAGGGATCGAACGAAGGGCCGGTGGTTCGAATAGCTGAGCAATTCCAGATTATACCAACTCCAATGTCACGGCAATGTGGCGCGCGCCCCGTTCTCGGACATGTCATCTTGAAGTTGATTGATGGAGGAGCGAGGCGGTCACGCCTGTGCCGTATCCCATTGCTTTCCCGGCCTTCTTTAGGGGCTGGGCGCATCGTGCCGCGAGATCGCGGACGCACATTCCGCTGTCGTCACCCGCGGCGGCGGGTGATCCAGTATTCCAGAGACGTCAATGATAGAACGGAGAAGCCGCAGCGTACTGGATCCTCCGCTTTCGCGGAGGATGACGACTTTCTGTAGAGCGCCTGGCGACGGCGTTCAGCGCGGCGCGCGCTTCGCCAGGATGCGCTGCAGGGTGCGGCGGTGCATGTTCAGCCGCCGCGCGGTTTCCGAGACGTTGCGGTTGCACATCTCGTAGATGCGCTGGATGTGTTCCCAACGCACGCGATCCGCCGACATCGGGTTCGACGGCAGTTCGGACTTCTCGGTGCCGCTCGCGAGCAATGCGGCGACCACGTCATCGGCGTCGGCCGGCTTCGAGAGATAGTCGACCGCGCCCATCTTCACCGCGGTCACCGCGGTGGCGATATTGCCGTAGCCGGTCAGCACGATCGCGCGCGCCTCGGGGCGCTTGCGCTTCAATGCCGACACCACGTCGAGACCGTTGCCGTCGCCGAGCCGCAAATCCACCACGGCGAACGCCGGCGCGGAGCGGCCGATCTGGGCCAGACCATCGGACACGGTATCGCACGACGTCACGGCGAAGCCGCGGGTTTCCATCGCGCGCGACAGGCGCTCCAGAAATGGTTTGTCGTCCTCGACGATCAGAAGCGAGCGGTCGGTGTGATCGTTCAGTTCGGTGATGGCGTTCAAGGTTTTGATATCCCGGTTATGGCTGGACTATAGCGTCTTCGAGCGGCTTGGCGTGAACAAAGATATGGCGTGGCAAGAGGGTAATGCCAAGGCCTTCCAAAGTTGATGCCGCCAATAGCCGATCAGGCTTCGCTGGAACCGTTCCAGGAATCAGTTTCGGTTGCCGTTTCGTCCGCTTCGAAGCGGTCGCGCGGCCAGACGATCTGTACCACGGCGCCGTGATCGGGAAAGGTCCGGTTGGTAAACGAGACCTTGGCGCCGGTGCGTTCCAGCAGCGTGCGGGCGATAAAAATGCCAAGCCCGAGGCCGGTTCGCCCGCTTTGGTCCTCATCGGTGCTGCGCCGCCGCGATAAATAGGGTTCGCCGATGCGATTCAGCATATCGGGGGCGATGCCCGGGCCGTCGTCGGAAATGATGATCTCGATCGTTTCCGCGTTCCACCAGGCGTTGACCTCGACCGTGGTGTGGGCGAAATCGACCGCGTTTTCCAGAATGTTGCCAACGCCGTACAGAATTGCAGGGTTACGCGCACCGACCGGCTCGCGGGTGGCTGCGACCGCAAGCCGCACCTTGATGGCGACGCCAAAATCACGGTGCGGTGCAACCGTTTCCTCGATCAGCGTCGACAGCGGCATGCGGTCGAACGGCGCGCCGGAGGAGGAAAGCTGGGTGATCTTGGCCAGGATGTCGCGGCAGCGCTGCGCCTGCTCGCGCAAGGTTTTGAGGTCGCCCGTCAACTGGTCGTTGCCGCTGACTGTCTTTTCGAGTTCGCGTGAGATCAGGAAGATCGTCGCCAGCGGCGTGCCGAGTTCGTGCGCGGCGGCGGCGGCAAGGCCGTCGATTTGGGTGAGGTGCTGCTCGCGGGTCAGCACCAGCTCGGTCGCGGCCAGTGCGTTGGACAATTTCCGGGCCTCTTCGGTGACCTGGAACGCATAGAGCGAGGTGACGCCGATCGCGACCACGATCGAGAGCCAGACGCCGAACAGATAGATCGGCGGCAGCACCAGCGGGTCGTCGCTGTCCCAGGGCAGCGGCAGATGAAAGAACACCAGCGCCGAGGCACAGGCGACCGCGAGCACACCAAGTGCAATGGTCAACCGGATCGGCAGCGCCGTCGCCGAGATCAGGACGGGTGCGAGAAACAGGAAGGAAAACGGATTTTGCAGCCCGCCGGTGAGGAACAGCAATGCGGCGAGTTCGACGATGTTGAGCGCGAGCAGCGCCGCCGCATAGACCGGTTCCAGCCGCTGCATCGGATTAAACGCGATCTGCAGCACGAGATTGGCGACCGTCGAGAGGCCGACAATGGCGACACAGGGAATCACGGGAACATCGAAATCCAGTCCCTGCGCCACGATGAAGATCGCGGCGAGCTGGCCGAGCGCCGCCAGCCAGCGCAGCCGCAATATCGTGTCGAGGCGAACATGGCGGTGCGGATGGCGAAAATCGGTGTCGGCAATTTCGGTCATTCCGCAACTTTAGCCGCGTGGCGCCGCGATCACAAATTCGCGCGATCGAACACCGCGCAGGTCCGGGC
>JBOHIT010000296.1:0-15505 GCA_050726155.1 Bradyrhizobium sp. | reverse complement strand
GGCCAAGGCGCTGATCAACCAGCCGGAGCTGTTGCTGCTGGACGAGCCGACGGCGTCGCTCGACCCGGATACAGCCGATTGGGTGCGCCAGCATCTGCAGGATTACCGGAAGTCCCATGACGCGACCATTTTGCTGGCGTCGCACAACATGCTGGAAGTGGAACGGCTGTGCGACCGCGTCATCATCATGAAGCGCGGCCGGATCGAAGATGACGACAGTCCGGACCAGATCATGGCGCGCTACAACCGGGCGACGCTGGAAGAGGTGTTCCTCGACGTCGCGCGTGGGCGGGCCAAAGCGTTTTCCAGCGAAGTGGACACCGGTTCGCGTCAAGAAAACGCGTCAAAACAAAGCTTCAGCGAGGGCACGTCATGAGCGAGATGGCCCTCCATCGCGGGATTTCGGCGCATCGCATCCACGCAATGGTGCTGCGCTATTGGTATCTCCTGATGTCGTCCTGGCCGCGCCTGCTGGAGCTGATCTACTGGCCGGCGCTGCAGATCATCACCTGGGGCTTCCTGCAGAACTATATCTCGCAGACATCGGGGTTTTTCGCGCAGGCCGGCGGTTCGCTGATCGGCGCCGTGATCCTGTGGGACATCCTGTTTCGCGGCCAGCTCGGCTTTTCGATCTCGTTCCTCGAGGAGATGTGGGCGCGCAATCTCGGCAATCTGATGATGAGCCCGCTGAAGCCGATCGAGTTTTTGATCTCGCTGATGGTGATGAGCCTGATCCGGCTGGCGATCGGCGTAATCCCGATGACGCTGCTGGCGTTGTTCTTCTTCAACTTCAATTTCTTCGCCATCGGCCTGCCGCTGATCGCATTCTTCTGCAATCTGATCTTCACCAGCTGGTCGGTCGGGATTTTTGTTTCGGGCCTGGTGCTGCGCAACGGGCTGGGCGCCGAGAGCATCGTCTGGACGTTGATGTTCGGCATCATGCCGCTCGCCTGCATCTACTATCCGGTGTCGGTGCTGCCGGGCTGGCTGCAATATCTGGCCTGGATGCTGCCGCCGACCTACGTGTTCGAGGGGATGCGTTCCCTGTTGATCGACCACGTGTTTCGCCCCGACTTGATGGTGTGGTCGCTGGCCATGAACGCGGTGCTCTTTATCGCGTCATTTGCGATCTTTCTTGCCCTTTTACGCAGCGCCAAGCACCACGGTTCTTTGCTCGGGGGTGGCGAATAAGTCACTATTTCCCGTGTATTCCCGGGGTTTTTAGCCGTTTGGCTGCACAAATGTACCGATCTGTGCATTGACGCAATATTACGCATTCGGCACTATGCTGCGGCGCAAAAGGGGATTTGAATTATATGCCGATTGGTGAGTTTGGCGGAGCACCGCCGCTGGTGGCCGAAGGCAGTCCGGCGCTGACGACGCCGATGTACTGGATGTACGAGATGGGCCACGCATCGCTCAATCCGGCACGCGCCGTGACCGATGCCACGAAGATCCTGTTTCAGAACCCGCTAAACCCGTGGTCGCACACCCAATTCGGCAAATCGATCGCCGCCGGCTGCGAGTTGTTCGAACGCGCCACGCGCCGCTACGGCAAGCCCGAATGGAATTTGCCGACCACGGAAGTGAACGGCGTTCGCACCCCGGTCGAAGTTCGCTCGATCTGGGAAAAGCCGTTCTGCCGCCTGCTTCACTTCGATCGCAAGCTGACGCGGCCGCTGCGCAGCCCGCAGCCGCGGGTTCTGATCGTGGCGCCGATGTCCGGCCACTACGCGACGCTGTTGCGCGGCACGGTCGAAGCCTTCCTGCCGACGCATGAGGTCTACATCACCGACTGGTCCGACGCGCGGATGGTGCCGCTGGCGGAAGGCCGCTTCGATCTCGAAGATTATGTCGACTACGTGATCGAGATGCTGCACGTGCTCGGCGGCAACATGCATGTCATCGCGGTGTGCCAGCCCTCGGTGCCGGTGGTGGCCGCGGTTTCGGTGATGGAAGCCGCCAACGATCCCTTCGTGCCGCTCTCCATGACGCTGATGGGTGGCCCGATCGATACCCGCCGCAATCCGACCGCGGTCAATAATCTGGCTGCAGAGCGTGGAATCGACTGGTTCCGAAACCACGTCATCACCAAGGTGCCGTTTCCGCATCCCGGCGTGATGCGCGACGTCTATCCGGGCTTCCTGCAGCTCTCCGGCTTCATCACCATGAACCTCGATCGCCACACCGACGCCCACAAGGCGCTGTTCAGCAATCTGGTGAAGGGCGACGGCGACCTGGTCGACAAGCACCGCGAATTCTATGACGAGTATCTCGCGGTGATGGATCTGACTGCCGAATATTACCTGCAGACGGTCGATGTCGTGTTCGTCAAGCACGCGCTGCCGAAGGGCGAGATGACCCATCGCGGCAAGCCGGTCGATCCGTCCAAAATCCGCCGCGTGGCGTTGATGACGGTGGAAGGCGAGAACGACGACATCTCCGGTCTCGGACAAACCGAGGCGACACACGCGCTGTGCACGTCGATTCCCGATCATCGCCGCGTGCATTACGTGCAAAAGGGCGTCGGTCATTACGGCGTGTTCAACGGTTCGCGGTTCCGTTCGGAAATCGTGCCGCGTATTTCCGATTTCATGCTGTCGTCGGCCGATACCAAACCGAAATTGATCGCAGCGTCCGAAAAAATGGTCGGAGCTGCCGAATAGCGTCGATTGCAACAGCGATTTGGCGACTCAACTAAGTCGCTGAATCGATTAAAAGAATCCGGATTCGCGTAACCTCGAAAGAGTGAGTTTAATTTCATTCTTTCGACGAAGAGTGAGCTCAGATTCAGCCCAAAATTTTTGGTTCCAACCCCTGCCGGTAGGGGCGGAATACAGTCCAGCCCCTGTATATTGGGCAAATGATTTGTTTTTGCGCCGAGCGATTTCAGTGGCGGCTTGAGTGGCGGCGGTTATGGCAGAATCCGGGCGAACTCGTACTCCCCGGACTGTCAGACATGGCTACTCGCGCCCTCCTCTATCGGCGGCCCGCCGAACCCGCGACTCTCGTGGTCAAGCACGGCTCGCAATTCTTTGCGATCCGGCTGCGCCGGCACCGCCGCGCGCGGCGCTACACCTTGCGCATCCACCCGACCGACCGTGAGGCGATCCTGACCATGCCGCCGCGCGGCACGTTGGCGGAAGCCAAGGACTTTGCGCAGCTTCATGGCGGGTGGATCGCGGCACGTCTCGGCCGCCTGCCGAAAGCGGCACCGTTTCATGCTGGCACAGTGCTGCCGTTGCGCGGTGTCCCGCACCGGATCGTGCATCGCGCCGGCGAGCGCGGCACGGTGTGGGTGGAGACCCGCGACAGCGGCGAGAAATTGTTGTGCGTGGCGGGGGGTGCCGAGCACATGGACCGCCGCGTCCATGACTACCTCAAGCGCGAAGCGCGCAAGGATCTGCAGAAGGCGTCGCTGGCCTACGCGGGTGAACTCGGCGTCCGGGTCAAGCGGGTGTCGATCCGCGATCAATCGAGCCGCTGGGGTTCGTGCACCTCGGCGGGATCATTGTCGTTCTCCTGGCGGCTGATCCTCGCACCGCCCTATGTGCTGGATTATCTCGCCGCGCATGAAGTGGCGCATCTCGTCGAGATGAACCATTCGGCGCGGTTCTGGCGCGTTGTGGCGAAAGTCTGCGGCCATGTCGAACGCGCCAAGTCGTGGCTCGATACCCACGGCAACGATTTGCATCGGTACGGGATTCAGGACTAGCCGCGTTCTGCTTGTAGCCCGGATGAAGCGAAGCGAAATCCGGGGCTATCTTTGCAGCGAATAGACTTGTCCCGGATTGCGCTGCGCTTCATCCGGGCTACGCGTTGCTAAGCAAAAACAAGCACTTGCTTTCTGTGCATGGGGTTGTTTTCGCAGTTTTTGTTTTTGAGCCGCTGCGCCGCGCTCTAACGGTTACCGCCGAACACCCGGTCGATCAGCCAGCCGTCGAGGCCCGAAGCCGCCTCCGGGCGCGCCGATGGATTCGGCGGCGGTGCGGACGCGCGCGTCGGGGGCGGGCGATAGCCGCCGCCTGATGGGATCGGTGCGAGCGGCACCGGCGCCTGCGCCGATGGCTGATATGAAGGCTGTTGCGGCGGCGCGCTCGCCGACTGGAACAGGTTCGAGAGCAAGCCTCCGCTGCCGGCCTGCGATCTCGGCAGGCTCGCGACCGGAATGCCCTGATGGGCCGAGCGCATGAAGCGGGTCCAGACTTCGACCGGCAAGCCGCCGCCGGTGGCCTTCTTGGTCGGCGAGTTGTCGTCATTGCCGAGCCAGACGCCGGTGACGAGGTTGGCGGTGTAGCCGATGAACCAGGCATCGCGGAAATCCTGGCTGGTGCCGGTCTTGCCGGCGGCCATCCAGCCCGGCAACTCCGCCTTGCGCGCGGTGCCCGAGAGCAGCGTCTCCTGCATCATTGTGTTCATCATCGCGACATGGCGCGGCTCGATCACCTGGCTCAGCTGATCCGGCTGGCGCGCATACAGCACCTTGCCTTCATTGGTGCGGATCTTGGTCACCACATGGGGGGAAACGCCGAGCCCGCCATTGGAAAACGGCGCATAGGCGCCGACCAGTTCAATCACCGAGACTTCGGAAGTACCCAGCGCGATCGAGGCGTTGGCGTCGAGCTTGGAAGAAATGCCGAGCCGGTGCGCGGTCCGCACCACGTTCTTAGGCCCGACTTCAAGGCCGAGCCGCACCGCCACCGTGTTGAGCGACATCGAAAGCGCCTGGGTCAGCGTCACCGAGCCGAAATATTCATGGGTGTAGTTCTCAGGTTTCCAGCCCTTGATATCAATGGGCGAATCTTGCCGGATCGACTCGGGTGTCAGGCCGGCCTCGATCGCGGTGAGATAGACGAACGGCTTGAAAGCCGAGCCGGGCTGGCGCTTGGCGGTGACCGCGCGGTTGTACTGGCTCTCGGCATAGTTCCGGCCGCCGACCATGGCACGCACCGCGCCGTCGGGTGTCATCGCCACCAGCGCGCCCTGGGTGACATTGAACTTCACGCTCTTGGCGGCGAGTTCGTCGATGATGGAGGCTTCTGCCACGCTCTGCAGCTTGGGATCGATCGTGGTCTCGACCACGATGCTCTGCTCGATCTGGCCGACGAGATCGTCGAGCACTTCGCCGATCCAGTCGGCGACGTAATTGACCGTGCCGGCGCCGACCGGCTTCACATTATAGGAGGGATGGCCGATCGAGGCCTGCGCCTGCGCATCGGTGATGAATTTGGCGTCGGCCATCGCCGCGAGCACGATTTGCGCGCGCGCTTCCGCGCCTTCCGGATTGCGGTTCGGCGCCAGCCGCGACGGTGACTTGACGAGGCCCGCCAGCATCGCGGCTTCCGCGATCGTGACGTTCCTGGCGGGCTTGCCGAAATAGCGCTGTGCCGCCGCCTCGACGCCATAGGCGCCGGAGCCGAAATAGACGCGGTTGAGATAGAGTTCGAGAATTTCCGACTTGGAATGCTTGCGCTCCAGCCAGATCGCGAGTTCCACCTCCTGCAGCTTGCGCGCCACGGTGCGTTCCTGGGTCAGGAACAGGTTCTTCGCGAGCTGCTGGGTCAGTGTCGAGCCGCCCTGCGAGACGCCGCGATGCATCAGATTGGTGACCGCGGCGCGCGCGATGCCGATCGGATCGACGCCGTAATGCGAATAGAAGCGGCGGTCTTCGATCGCGATGAACGCCTTCGGCAGATAGGGCGGCAGATCCTTCAGCGAAACATTGGCGCCGGCCATTTCGCCGCGTGAGGCCAGCACGCTGCCATCGAGGCCGACGATCTGAATCGTCGGCGGGCGTTTCGGTATGGCCAGCGACTGGATTGCCGGAAGATGCGCGCCGACCCAAATGACGACGCCGACCACCGCAATCGCGGCCCAGAGGCCGAGCACCGCGCCCCAATAAAACAGCCGTCCGATCCGGAACCCGCCGCGCGATTTCGAGCGGCGCTTGGCGCCGCTGCGGCTCGCGCGCGGCTTGCGCTCGCGTGGCTCGTCGTCAGCATCGTCGGATTTGCGCTTGGCGGATGATTTTTTCGGACGGTCTTCGGCTACCGCGACGCGGTCCTGCGGCGACAGGCGCAATTCGCTCAGCGCGGCGGCGAGCCCGAATTGCGGTTCCTTGCGGCCGCCGCTCTTTTTCCGTCCCCACGCCATACGCCAACGCTGCTCACACCACGCCCGCCGCACGCTAGCGGCCGCAGTTTAAGGGTCGGTTACGGAGAGGTTAACGCGGGATTAGGAGGTGCGGCGGCGCATGCTAAAAGACGGCATGCATTCGTAAGGAAACCGCCATGGGCCACATCGATCCAACCAAGGAAGTATTCGCGCAATTTCGGGCCAACGACCGGCCGGGCCCGATCCACATGCTCAATCTGGTCCGATTACGGGAACACGCCGCCTATCCCGACGGTCGCAAGGTGTCGGGCGCGGAGGCCTATGCGGCGTACGGCCGGGAAAGCGGACCGGTGTTTGAACGCCTCGGCGGCCGGATCGTCTGGCAAGGCCGGTTTGAATTGATGCTGATCGGCCCGGCGGAAGAACGCTGGGATCATTGCTTCATCGCCGAATATCCCAGCGTCGCAGCCTTTGCCGAGATGATCCGCGATCCCGTCTATCGCGAGGCGGTGAAACACCGCCAGGCCGCGGTCGAAGATTCGCGGCTGGTGCGGCACGCGGTGCTTCCGGTCGGCAAGACGTTTGGGGAAATCCCGAAGTAGCAATCTTTCACATCGTCATGGCCGGGCTTGACCCGGCCATCCACGTCTTCCTGTTTGTCTGGCCAAAAACGTGGATGCCCGGGACAAGCCCGGGCATCACGAGTTTTGTGGGGCGACTTCGCGAGGTCACCTAATTCGCAGACGCTAACTAGCCCGCCGGGCCGGCGTCCTCGAGGATCGGGCCGAACATTTCCCAGCGCTCGCCATTGAACCGCATCATCTGCAGCTGCTTGTTGACGCGGTAATCGTCCGGCGTGGTGTTGCCGACGATTCCGGGCAAAGCGAGATCGAGCACGACGTTCTTCAGGCTGGTGGCCTGCTTCATGACGTTCTCGCGGGTGAGGTTGTCGCCGCACTTCTCAAGCACGTAGACCATCAGCTGGGAGGTCGAGTAGCCGTAGCTATTGAAGCTCGAATCCTTGTCGCCATCCGGATAGTACTTCGCCATGAACTCAAAATACCGCTTCATGCCGGCGTCGTCTTTCCAGGTCGGATCGAGCGGATCCTTGCCGTAATTGACGCTGATCACGCCCTTGGAAGCTTCGAGCCCCGCCGGTTTCATCACCGCGCCGACCGAGGTGGCGTTGATGTCGAGGATGTGCACCGGCTTCCAATTGAGTTCGTGGATCTTCTTGATGGCCTGCGCCGCCTGCTTGGGCGTCGTCGCCGAGAAGAACAAATCCGCGCCGGCGTCCTTGATCTTGAGGATCTGCGAATCGATGGTCGGGTCGGAGACCTCGTAGGAAGCTTCCGCCACGATCATCTTGGCCGCCTTGTCGCCCAGCCCGGCCTTGATGCCGTTCAGATAGTCTTTGCCGAGGTCATCGTTCTGATAGAGCACACCGATCTTGGCATTCGGGTGTTCCTTGATGATGTACTGGCCGTAGATGCGGCCCTCGACGAAGTAGTTGGGGTTGAAGCCCATCGTCCAGGGGAAGTTCTTCGGGTCGGTGAACTTCGATGCGCCGGTGGCGGCGAACAGCTGCGGCACCTTCTTCGAATTGAGGTACTTCTGAACCGCGGCGTTCGACGGCGTGCCGAGCAGCTGGAATGTGAGCAGCACTTCGTCGCTCTCGACCAGCTTGCGCACCTGCTCGACCGCTTTCGGCGGCGAGTAGGCGTCGTCATACTGGATCAAATTGATCTTGCGGCCGTTGATGCCGCCCTTGTCGTTGATCATCTTCATATAGGCCGCCTGCGTCTTGCCGATGGTGGCATAGGCGGAAGCAGGGCCCGAGAATGGATTGGTCTGGCCGATCTTGATTTCGGTATCGGTCGCGCCGGTATCGTATTTTTTCTGTGCGTAGGCCGACGACGCCGACAGCGCAATCGCGAGCGCGGTGCCGGTGACCAAGTGGAATATACCATTCCTCATAATGTTCGTTTCCTCATGAGTCTTTGATTGAGCCGATGATCATGTCCGGGGTCGTACTCAACCCGGCGGACGCCATCGCTGGCCGGGATACTGGCGGAATGGTTGTATCATTGCAAGTTAAGGCTTGCCAAAATAGTGAATGATTTCAAGGCAGCCAGAGCAGGATCAATGCGAGCGCCGCGGGCGCCGCCTGCACATAGAGAATCCGGCGACTGACGGTCGCGGCGCCATAAATACCGGCGACGATCACGCAGAGCAGGAAGAATGCCTTGATCTGGAACGCGAAGCCCGGGTTGGTGTGAAACAAACCCCAGACCAGGCCGGCGGCGAGGAAGCCGTTATAGAGCCCCTGATTGGCGGCGAGCACCGCCGATTCCGTTGCCTTCTCGATCGTGTTGCGAAAGGTCTTCAGGCCCAGCGGCTTGGTCCAGAGAAACATCTCCAGCACCAGAAAATAGACGTGCAGCGCGGCGACCACCGCGACCAGACAATTGGCGATCATATTCATGTGGCGGCCCCCCCAAACCGACAGCGGAATTCGGGTGGACGCTAGCATGCCTGCGGTGAAAAGTGCGGCGGCGTAGCGAGATTCTGCCTGAAATGATGAGGTCCGAAAACCGCGAGACAGCCCGGGCGCGATATCAGATGCTTCGATCCAACAGCGTGAGGAAGTAATGGGAATGCCTACCACCAACAAGAGCTACGGCACAGTTAGCGCTGAGCGGCGCAAGGAAATGAGCGGCCTGGAATTCGTCCAGGGGCTCGCGGATGGCACGCTGCCGCTCAATACGATCGCGCGGACGCTCGGTTATGATGTCACCGAAGCGGTGAACGGACGCGTGGTCGTCACCGCGGAGCCGACCGACGACCTGCTCAATCCGGCCGGCACCGTGCATGGCGGCTTCTCGGCCACGCTGCTCGACAGCTGCATGGGGCTCGCGGTTCAGTCGACCCTGGAAAAAGGCTTCAGCTCGACGACGCTGGAGTTCAAGATATCGCTGGTGCGACCGATTACGCCCGAGACCGGCAAGATCTCGGCCGAGGGCATCGTGTTGAGCAGCGGCCGGCGAATCGGCACTGCGGAGGGACGGATCACCGATAGCAAGGGGCGATTGCTCGCCCATGGCACGACGACCTGCCTGATTTTCGAAAGCTGAAAGCGCAATCGGCGCAAGTCGTGAGACACGCTTCGCGCCATCATGGATAATTCTCTCGATGGATATGGACCGCACCGCCTGCTACCGCGCGATCTCGACCCGGGATATCAGGTTCGACGGGCGGCTGTTCGTCGGCGTCAGAACCACCGGCATCTACTGCCGGCCGATCTGTCCGGCGCGCACCCCGAAATTCGAGAACGTGTCGTTCTATGCCTCGGCAGCCGCAGCCCAGGAGGCCGGCTTCCGTCCCTGCTTGCGCTGCCGGCCGGAAGTGTCGCCCGAACTCGCATTCTGGCGCGGCAGCTCCAACACGGTCTCGCGCGCGCTGGCGCTGATCGAATCCGGCGGGCTCGACGGCGATGATGTCGAAGGCCTCGCCAACCGGCTCGGCGTCGGCGGGCGGCAGTTGCGGCGGCTGTTCCGCCAGCATGTCGGCGCCTCGCCGATCGCGGTGGCCCAGACCCGGCGCGTCCTGCTCGCCAAGCAATTGATCCACGAAACGTCGTTGCCGATGGCCGAGGTCGCTTTGGCGTCGGGCTTCAACAGCGTCCGCCGCTTCAACGAAACCTTTCGCGACCTGTTCGGACGTCCGCCGGCCGCGTTGCGTCACGGCCGCGGCAAGGCCAAACGTGAAGCCGGCGCATTGTCGGTGCGTCTGGCCTATCGCCCGCCCTATGATTGGGATGCGATGCTGTCGTTTCTGCGCGCCCACGCCATTCCCGGAGTCGAGATCGTCACCGGCGATCTCTACCGGCGCAGCATTGCGATCGGCGCTATCAGCGGCGTGATCAGTGTCGCGCCTGCCGCCAAAAATCGCATCGACGTCCGGGTCCGCTTCCACGATATGGCTGTCTTGCCGCAGATCATCGCGCGGGTGCGCCGCGTGTTCGATCTCGCCGCCGATCCCGATACGATCGGCTCGCATCTCGCGCTCGATCCAATGCTGGCCCCGCTGGTCGCGGCGCGGCCGGGACTGCGGGTGCCGGGGGCGTGGGACGGTTTCGAACTCGCGGTGCGCGCCATCTTCGGCCAGCAGATCACAGTGCCGGCCGCGACCAAACTGCTCGGCAAACTGGTGCAGGCCTTTGGCGATCCGCTACCGGCCGCAATGAAGGAGAGCGAAGGTCTCAGCCATCTGTTCCCCAGCGTGGCCCGGATTGCGACCGCCGACCTGACAACGCTCGGTATGCCCGGCGCACGGGCGATGGCGGTGGCCTCGCTGGCGCAGGCGATTGCCACCGATCCCGCGATCTTCAGCCGCGGCGCCAGCCTGGAGGATGCGATCGTGAAATTGCGGTCGCTGCCGGGGATCGGTGAATGGACCGCGCAATACATCGCGATGCGTGAGTTGCGCGAACCCGACGCGTTCCCGGCCGCCGACATCGGTTTGTTGCGCGCGATGGCCGATGGCAGCGGCCGGCGTCCGTCGCTATCGGAATTGCTGACGCGCAGCGGGCGCTGGCGGCCGTGGCGCGCCTATGCAGCATTGCATCTGTGGGCCGCGGGTGTCCCGTCACCCTTGTCCGGGAAAGTCGATGAACGCGAAGCAGCCTGAAACGTTTGGCCTCGACCGGCTGCAAACGCCGATCGGCACGGCGCTACTCGTTACCGATTCCGGCGGCGTGCTGCGTGCGCTGGACTGGGAAGAACACGAGCCGCGCATGCGCGAACTGCTGCGGCTGCAATACGGCGCGGTGGTTCTGGAAGACGCGCGATCGCCGAAAGATCTGAGCTCGGCGCTATCAGGCTATTTCGAAGGCGATCTCGATCGCCTGAAGACGATCAAATGGCGCGTTGCCGGCACGCCGTTCCAGCAAAAGGTCTGGAACGCGCTGCCCAGGATTCCTGCCGGCACCACGATGAGTTACGGCGCGCTGGCAGCCAGGCTGAATGCGCCCAACGCCATGCGCGCGGTCGGTCATGCCAACGGCTCCAATCCGATCAGCGTCGTCGTGCCCTGCCATCGCCTGATCGGCGCCAACGGCGCGCTGGTCAAGTATGGCGGCGGGCTCGAACGGAAGCGGTGGCTGCTCGAGCATGAGGGTGTTGTGCTGGAGCCGACGTCAACGCGCATCGTTTGATTTCTTCCGTCATTGCGAGGAGCGAAGCGACGCAGCAATCCACACTTGCTTTGCGGCGATATGGATTGCTTCGCGGAACCTGTCATCGGGCGCGCATTCGCGCGACCCGGTGGCTCGCAATGACGGCGAAACACATATGTCACGTCCGTAAATCGCCAGACAGATCTATGCGGTGTCCGTAGCGTCTTACCACATTCAACATGGAGACGATCGATGACCGACGCTGAGATTCAGGAATTTGTGACCCGATTTGCCGCCGCCTGGGCGGCGCGGGACGGAAAGGCGTTTCTCGACCTCTGGCATCCCGAAGGTTCGCTGCATACGCCGCTGGTGGGCCGGCGCGTGGCGGGCAACGAACTCGATCGGTTGATGGAGGTGCAGACCGCGGCGGCGCCGGATTTCGTCTGGCAATTGCTGGACTGGACCTCGCGCGGCGACGTCGTGATCATCGAATGGCAGACCACGCGCAACGTCAACGGCGTCAGGTTCGACTGGCGCGGCGTCGACAAGTTCCGCCTCAGGAACGGCAAGATCATCGAGGAGCGGGTCTATACCGACACCGCGCTGCTACGCGCGTTCCGCAAGGGCGAGAAGCTGGAGCCGATCACCCAGTTCTAGCGTGGATGTAGCAAGCGTAGGGTGGGCAAAGGCGCGCTTGCGCCGTGCCCACCATCTTGCGCTGTGGCCGTGAATGGTGGGCACGCTTCGCTTTGCCCACCCTACGAATTCGGAAGCTCAGGCCGCCGGCTGGGCGGCGTTGTCTTCGCTGGCGAGCAGATGCAGCAGTGCGCTCTTGATCGCGGCCTGCCGGGTCGGCGCGTTGATCTGGGCGCCGAGCAAATCGGTGACGTAGAACACGTCGCGGGCACGCTCGCCGAAGGTCGCGACATGGGCCGAGGCGATATTGAGGTTCAACTTCGATATCGCCGTCGTCAGCTGGTAGAGCAGACCCGGGCGATCGAGACCGGAGACCTCGATCACGGTGTAGCGGTCCGACCATTGGTTGTTGATGATCACTTCCGGCTCGACCACGAACGGCCGCACCTTGCCGCGCCCGGCCGCCCGGCGCGCCACCACCTCGGGCAGGCGCAATTTGCCTTCGAGCACCTGCTCGATCATCTCGCCGATTCGCGTGGCGCGGCGGCCCTCGTCCTCGTCGCGGTCGTATTCCCGCGAGATCGCGATGGTGTCGAGCGCGCGCCCGTCCGTGGTGGTGTAGATCTGCGCGTCGACGATGTTGGCGCCCGCCGATGCGCAGGCGCCGGCGATGATCGACAGCAGCCAGGGATGGTCGACCGCGAGTATCGTCAACTCGGTGACGCCGCGCGCCTCGTCGAAGCCGACATTGATCGCAAGCTTGTGGCCGGCCTGTTCGCTGGCCTTGAGGAAGCGCGCATGGCGGATCTTGCGCGGCAGTTCGACCTTGAGCCAGTACGCCGGATAATGCCGCGAGATGTAGGCGTTGAGCTCGGCCTCCGGCCATTCGGTGAACGCGGCGCGAAATTCCCGTTGCGCCACCTCGATGCGCTGCGCGCGGTTGACTTCCGAGAAGCCGCCGGTCAGCACCGGCTCGGTCTCGTAATACAGCGTGCGGATCAATTGCGCCTTCCAACCGTTCCAGACGCCGGGGCCGACGCCGCGGATGTCGGCGGTGGTCAGGATCGTCAACAGCTTCATCTGCTCGACCGACTGCACCACGGCGGCGAAATTCTCGATGGTCTTGCGGTCCGACAGGTCGCGCGATTGTGCTACCGTCGACATCGTCAGATGCTGTTCGATCAGCCACGCCACCGTCTCGGTGTCGGCGGCGTTGAAGCCGAGCCGCGGGCACAGCCGCCGCGCTACCTTGGCGCCCGCGATCGAATGGTCCTCGGGCCGGCCCTTGGCGATGTCGTGCAGCAGCGTGGTGATGTAGATCACCGCGCGGTGCTCGGGGCGAATTTTTCGCATCAGGTCGCTGGCGACGATGAATTCGTCATTGCCGCCGCGCTCGATGTCCTGCAAATAACCGACGCAGCGCAGCAGGTGCTCGTCCACCGTGTAATGGTGGTACATGTTGAACTGCATCATCGACACGATCTTGCCGAAGGCGCGGATGAAGTGGCCGAGCACGCCGGTCTCGTTCATCCGCCGCAGCACGGTCTCGGCGTTGTCGGAGGTCAGGATCTCCATGAACAAAAGGTTGGCTTCCGGATTTTCCCGCAGCTGAGTGTTGATCAGCTTCAGCGAGCGCGTCACGGTGCGCATCGCGTCGGGATGGAAGGCGAGGTTGTTCTTCTGTGCGAGACGGAAGATCCGGATCAGATTGACCGGGTCGTGCTTGAAGATGTCAGGTGCGGCGAGATTGATGCGGTTGTTGTCGATGATGAAATCGTCAGAGTCGGGCACGCGCCGGCGTTTCGCTGACGGCCGGAACCGCGCCACCACGCGGCTCAGCACTGGCGCCGGCTTGGCCTGTTCGTCTTCCAGCTTGGCGCACAGGATCGCGGTGAGGTCGCCGACGTCTTTCGCGACCAGGAAGTAGTGCTTCATGAAGCGCTCGACATCCTGCATGCCGGGGTGCGAGGTATAGCCGAGGCGGACCGCGATCTCACGCTGCATGTCGAACGACAGCCGCTCTTCGGCGCGGCCGGAGACGAAATGCAGATTGCAGCGCACCGACCACAGGAAGTCGGCGCAGCGGCGGAAGGTGCGGTATTCCTGCGCGTCGAATACGCCGCGTTCGACCAACTCGTCGGTCTCGCGCACCCGGTAGACGTATTTCGCGATCCAGAACAGCGTGTGCAGGTCGCGCAAGCCGCCCTTGCCGTCCTTGACGTTGGGCTCGACCAGATAGCGCGATTGCCCGCCGCGGCGATGGCGTTCCTCGCGCTCGGCGAGTTTGGCGGTGACGAAGTCCGCCGCGGAGCCCTGCACGACGTCCTTGTCGAAGCGTGCGACCAGTTCGTCATAGAGCGGCTGGTCGCCGGTGAGGAAGCGCGTCTCGAGAATCGCGGTGCGGATCGTCATGTCGCCGCGTGCCTGCCGGATCGATTCATCGACCGAACGGGTGGCGTGGCCGACCTTCAGCCCCATGTCCCACAGGCAATAGAGAATGGCTTCGGCGACCTGCTCGCCCCAGGCGGTCTGCTTGTAGGGCAGGATGAACAGCAGATCGATGTCGGATTCCGGCGCCATCAGGCCGCGGCCGTAGCCCCCGGTGGCCACCACCGACATGCGCTCGGCGCCCGAGGGCACGTGCGAGCGATAGAGATGCCGCGTCGCGGCCGAATAGAGGATGCGGATGATTTCGTCCTGCACGAAGCACAGCCGTTCGGCGCAGCGGCGGCCGTGACGGTCCTTCAGCAACACGGTTTGCGCGGTGGTGCGCGCCGCGAGCATCTCGGCCTTGAGCAGTTGCGCCATCGCCGAGCGAAACACATCCTCGCGGCCGGCATTTTTCTCGGCGAGTGCATCGATCGCGGCGGTGATCCGCGCGGTATCAAAACGATCATCCGCCACAGGGCGGGCCTCGGTCACAACGCTGTCCATGATCTATCCCGATATCGGACGGCGCAGACGCTGTCACGGATGATTGTGAGGCCACAGTGGTTCTATGCTGGATTCGTGGTGCTTTGGGTAAAACTGTTCTCAAGGCGCAGCTTTCACGGCAGCTATTTTCTCGTTGACCTTATGCTTTAACTCATTGAAATAAAAGACAGTTTTTAGGACATGGAGGAGACCGGGGATGTCCAGGATTTCACGGCGTGCATTTGCTGCGATGATCGCGGCCTCGACCTTGCTGCCGGGCGCGGCGTTCGCCGCCGACCCGCTCAAGGAAATCCGCATCGACTGGGCGACCTATAATCCGGTGTCGATGATCCTGAAGCAGAAGGGCTTGCTGGAAAAGGAATTCGCCAAGGACGGTATCAGCGTCGTCTGGGTGCAGTCGGCCGGTTCCAACAAGGCGCTCGAATTCCTCAACGCCGGCTCGATCGATTTCGGATCGACCGCGGGCTCGGCAGCGTTGGTCGCCAAGATCAACGGCAACCCGATCAAGTCGATCTATGTCTATTCGCGCCCGGAATGGACCGCGCTGGTGACAGCTAAGGATTCCAAGATCGCCAGCGTGGCTGACCTGAAGGGCAAGCGCGTCGCAGTGACCCGCGGCACCGATCCGCACATCTTCCTGGTGCG
>JBOHIT010000295.1:0-7711 GCA_050726155.1 Bradyrhizobium sp. | reverse complement strand
CCATGGTCCCGACCGGCTGGGCCCTGCTGATCGAGCCCAGGCGAAAGGTGGAAAGCCTCGCGATTGGCTTCATCACGTTCATCGCAGCATCCCTTGTCACGCTGTGGATATTCGGACCCGGCTTACTGGATATCGTTCTTGACGTGCCCGGGTTGGCGCAGATCGCATCGGCGATGGGAGTGCCGTCGGCGCCAGTCTCCAAGATCCTGCCGCTTACCATATCACCCATGGACCCCGTACTGCCGCTTCGCGAAGTACCGGTCTACTTCTATATGTATTTTTTCCGTCCATATTTCGCACTATCCGTCATAACATTGGCTGTGATCGCGCTTCGGATTTATTCCGTCAGGCGCGAGCCCAGCGAACGTTACGTCAAACCTATCGATCTGCTGCTGGCCTATTTCTGGATCACCACCATCCTGCACTATCTCCTGTCGCTGTCTTACTGCGTCAACTGCATTACACCCTACACAAACTATTTTCTGCCGGTCGGCGCACTGGGCGTGGCCGCCTTGCTGGGAGAGATTTCGCGACTGATGCGCGGTCCTCGCCCGGCATACGCCGCCTTCGGTTGCGTCTGCATCATCGCAGCGTTCATGCAGGCATTTCCTTCCTTTCCAACCTTGCTGCGCCCACAGTCCGGCAAGGTCCAAACGGCGGCAGTTGAGCTTTCAACCCAGCTTCGGCCGCACTTGCCCACGACGGGCCGCATCCTGGTCTTGTGCGATACTATCGAAGCGTCACAAGCGGTCTGGCTGGCAGGAGGCGTTATCGAACCGCGGTCACTTTACCTCCCGGCGAATTTTCGCGAACCCAGGGCCGGCTTGACCAAAGACGAGCGTGACAGAGTGGACTCGATTGTCTGGGATGCCGGCTATTGGAACGACGAAAGCATGCGCCGCGCCCTACCCCGGGATTATCGCAATCTCCTGATTGAGCGCCGCAGCAAATACAGCGATACGATAGTTCAAACGGTGCGCGATGGCATACCCTTCGGCGACCTGGTCGCAGCCCACTTTCAGCTTGTTACCAAGCTTAAGATCGGCGAGAGGACCTTCGAGCTTTACCAAAGGCGCGATTGAATCGACGCGGAAGCACCGGCCCATCTCCACTATCCACTTGATCCCGATCTCACACGCGGGAACGCCGTCGGTTGTGAATTTTCGGGCTGTGTGGCAAGCTGAAACAAAGTTCCAGGATCAGGCCTGTCCTAAGAGGGGCGCTAAACAATGTCCGCACGGCAAGACAATCTTCGACATTACGAGACCATCGCCGATCATTTCGACGAAACCTACAATCGCGAGAATTCGAACCATCTCTACAAGATCGACCAGATCTCGAAAGTGATGTTCGACAGCCTGCCGCCGCTCGAACGTTATGACATCATGGAACTCGGTGGTGGCACCGGGATTCATGCCTTCCACTTCCTCGAAGCCAACACACATCGCAATATCCGCTACACGTTGTCGGACATTTCGCCCAAGATGCTCGAGAAGGCAAAAATCCGGCTCGCCAAATTCAACGTGGACTATCTGGTTTCGGCGGGCGAGAACATCGCCACCAACGAGACCTTTGACGCGATCTTTTGCAGCGGGGCGATGCATCATTTCGAGGATGCGCGTGCTTCGATCGAATCCATGCGCGACCACCTGAAACCCGGCGGCGCGATCGTCGTGTGCGAACCGATCGTCTGGAATCCCGTCAACTTCGTCTTGGCGGCAAAAGATCGACTCGAATGGAGTCAATTCACCGCGACACGATCGAATGTAGCGCGCATGCTGCGCGAGAGCGGACTGAACCTGAAGGTGAACCGGGTACTGCACTGGCGTGCGGGTCCGGAGTTCGTCAGAAACCTGTGGCCCTACCAAAAGCTCGAGGCCTATCCCTTCCTGGATACGGCAGCGGTCATGTACCTGCTCGGGGCGACAAAATAGTACGCACGGCCGAGATCCCGGTCACGCAGCACCGCTGGTTGCGCCTACTTGACCGCAACCAGATCGAAGTGAAACCACGGATCGCTGCTGCGGCTCATCAAGGGCACGATAAAGTCTTCCGCCGAACGCGCCGGCATTTCCGGCGGACCGAAATCCGGTGGAATTTCGAACGTCGAAAAATTGTCCTTGATCAGCTTTGCGACGCGCGTGATGTCGCCGCCCATCCGGGCGATGCCGTAAGGCCAGACTTCAGTGAAGAACAGCTGCGCCTGCGAAAGCAATTGCGGGCCGCCTTCGATGACGAATGATTCCGCGCCTTCGGTATCGATCTTCACCGCGAGCGGCTTTCGCTTTACCTGCACGACGTCATCAAGACGCACGGCTTCGACCGTGATGGTCTTTCGAAGCTGCTCGCTCAGCGCGCCCTCTTGCTCCTTCAGACGAATCCGGTGATTGCCGAGGTTGTCCGGCGAAAGCTCGAACTTGAGCTGGGTCTTTTCCCTGAACGCCGCCAACTGATGCAGGGTTATATTTGCATGCTTGCAGTTGTCAGCGACGTTGCGGCTGAGATAATGGAAGTTGGATGGGTCGGGTTCGAAGGCAATGATATCGACGTTGGGATTTTGCGCGAGCGGCACCAGTGTCAGCCCGATATTGGCGCCCACATCCACATAGGTACCGCCATCCTTCGAGAAGAATGCGGTGAGCCGCTCGTTCATCTCGTGGTTCCATTTCCCGGTCGTTGCGTAGGTCGGGAGCATGGTCCTGTCGGCCACCGATTGCGTGAAAACGCCGTACTCGCCGCGCACCGAGAGCTCCACGACATTCATGGCCGCAGCGCGCGAGTAGAACTTTCCGACAGCTGTCTGCTTCTGCACAAGCTTCATGACGCTGACGGCAGGAGACTTTACTGCCATCGGCAGCCGTCGAAAAACACGCTTTGCAAAACCCATCTTAATCGTCCCCAAGTATCAAGAATTGCGCATCTATTAACAGATGGTGCGAAGCAATGAAAGCATCGCTACAACTCATTGGCTGGTTTCAGACCGCGACCGCGACCACAGCGGCAGCCCATTTGTGCGCGCTGGCAGGCGCGTCGATATCGGGAAAGCCGGTCATCGCCAGCAACCGAAACCCGCTGATCCGAAGCATCAGTTCGAGCTCCAGCGGAAAGAAATATCTGACCCGATGGGTTTCCAACGCCTCGTCGACGACGCGGTCGCCCTGCAGGCGCGCGACCTTCAGCGATATCTCGCAGCACTGCTGATCCGGCAAATGAAGACCCGACGAGGAGCGGACGACCCGTAAACCTTCGGCCTCGAACTCCCGCGTATTCTCGCCTGGCGGATCGACGTCCACAGCCGGCCCGTACCAGAAATCGGCGATGAACAGGCCGTCGGCGCGTAAATTCTTTCGCGCAGCGCCAAGCGCGCTCAACGCGTCGTCATTGCTCGTCATGTAGCCGATGACGTTGAAGTTCATCAGCGCGACGTCGAATGCAGAGCCGTGTGAAAAACTCCTGATGTCACCGGACAAAAATTCCAGATTGGCGTCGACCTTCTGCTGCGCCGCGCGCTCGCGCGCACGTGCCACCATCGGTTCCGATTGATCAACGCCCGTTACGTCAAAGCCGCGCCCGGCAAATATTACCGCGTGCCTTCCGGTGCCGCATCCGAGGTCCAGCATTTTCCGGAGCTCGCCGCGCCCGAATTTTGCGATCAGTTTCCCCATCGCCCCGCATTCGGCGGCGTAGTTCTTTTCGGCATAGACCGTGTCATAGGTCGCCGCATAGGAGTCGTTGAAAACGCCTGTCACGAAAGCACTTCCCGAACCGCAGCGCTGACGCGATCGATCTGCGCTTCGGTCAAGGTGAGGCCCGAGGGAACATAGAGACCACGACGCGCGAGCCGCTCGGTTACCGGATAACTGGCTCCGGCAAACAGCCCTCGCTCACGCAGCACCGGCTGCTCGTGCATGCCGAGGAAGAGCGGCCGGGTGTCGATCCCCTTCGCGCGCAGGCGCTTTGCAAACTCGAGCGCGTCAAAGGAAACATCGTCGGCAAGTATCAGGCAGTACATCCAATAGACGTTCTTGGCCCATTCCCGTTCGACCGGCAGCGCAATCTGCGGCAGATCGGACAACCTCTCGTGATACGCCTTGGCCATCTTGCGCTTGCGCCGGATATGATCCTCGACGCGATCGACCTGCGCAACGCCGATCGCCGCCTGCACGTTGGTCAGGCGATAGTTGTGACCGATTTCGGTGTGATAGAAGCGCCGCTCCGGACGGAAGCACAGGTTGCGCAGCGAGCGGAGCCGGCCCGCATAATGATCGCTGCTGGTAATGACCATGCCGCCTTCGCCGGTCGTCACGATCTTGTTGGCATAAAAGCTGTAGCAGGCCATGTCACCGAAGCCGCCGACACGACGGCCCTCGACTTCCGCGCCGTGAGCTTCGGCGGCATCTTCGATAACGCGCAAATCGTGCTTGGCGGCGACCTTCATGACACGGCGCATGTCGACGGGATGACCGAACATATGTACCGGCATGATCGCCCGCGTGCGCGGCGTGATGGCCGCCTCCATCTGATCGAGATCCATGCACCAGGTTTCGGGATCGCAATCCACCAGCACCGGCACACAGTCGGCTTCCAGCACGGCGATCGCGCAAGAAATGATCGTGTAGGAGGGCATGATGACCTCAGAGCCGGGTTCGAGGCTCAACGCCTTCATCGCGACCTGAAGCGCCGTCGTTCCATTGCTGACAGCGACACCGTGCCCGGCGCCGCAGAACTGCGACCACTTGCGCTCGAACTCCGCAATGAAGCGTCCCTCGGAAGAAACCCAACCGGTTTCGACACACTCGTTGACGAGGGAATGCGTATTGTCTCCAATCAAGGGCTCGGAGACCGGGATGAACGGTGCTGCTTCCACTACGACCTCGGCACGATCAAGGGGACTTCAAGACGGAAGGTATCTTTCTCGTAATCCTCGCCGCCGCGCGGGCCGCGCGTCAGCACGAGAAATGTCGTATCTTCCAGCGCTTCAAACGCGTGCCGCTCGTGGGGAACGCTGAGGATAAGATCGTTGGCGACCAAGATCGCTTCGGTCGGCTGCTGGTCCGGCATTTGCGATACCGCGCGCAGCTTGCCCGACAACAAGTAGAGCCACTGCCAGGTTTCCTTGTGATAGTGGTTGGCGCGAACCGCATCCTTCCGACTATGAATAATGGTCGCGTATTCGATGGGCTCCTTCTGAAGCACATCGATGATTTCCCCGCGTTGATCCTTAAACGCGATCGGAAGCTTCGTTACGTCCATCTCGTGACCCCGTGCTGCAAAAAACAAGATACCCGGCAGAACCGCTTGGAACGATGTCAGCCGACAATTCTCGGCGTCGGAATCGGAATAATGAACTTACCACCCCGGTCCGAAAACTCCTTCAGATTGTTCATGATTTCTTCCGCGAAATTCCACGCCAGCAGCAACGCATAATCCGGCTGATGCGTCAGCAACATGTCGTCCGGAACGACTTCAAGATTCACACCGGGCGTGTAACGTCCGATTTTCAGCCTGGCTTTTTCCGTTACGAATTCGAGAAAGTCCGGCCCGAACGAACAATAGTTCAGCAGCGTCATCCCCTTCGCCGGCGCGCTCACAGCGACGATCTTGCTGCCGCTTTGCTTGAGGCTGGTCAGCAACGCGCGAAGCGCCTCGCGATTGTTGGCAACATTCTGCGCAAACTGCTTGAGCGTATCCAGTTCGTAAATCCGCTCCCGCTCTTCATTGGCCAGCATCTGTTCAACGATCGGCGCGACCGGATTGGCCGACGAGCCGATCCTGCGCACGAACAGGCGGATCGATCCGCCATGAATATCGCGAAGCTGCGCATCGAAGATTTCCATGCCGAACTGCTTGAAAAACCGGACCATCGGCTTCAGCGACAGATAAGACAGGTGCTCGTGATAGATGGTGTCGTATTCCAGGCTATGCAGCAGTTCGAGGAAATACGGAGCCTCGATGATGAAAGTGCCGCGCTCGGAGAGAAGGATAGAGACCGCCTGCATCAAGTCATGAAGGTCGCCGACATGGGCGAACACGTTGGTCCCCGTGATCACCGTCGCCTGCCCCTTGCTGACGACGATCTGCCTTGCGCTTTCGCTGTTGAAGAAAGCGGCCACGGTTTCGATGCCGTTCTTGTTGGCAATCTCCGCGATATTCGCCGCCGGATCGACGCCGAGAACCTTGGTGCCCTGCTCCTTGAACATTTGCAGGAGAACACCGACGTTGCTCCCGATGTCCACGACGAGATCGTTCGCGGTCAGATCGAGCAACCGCGTCGCCGTTCGCGCGAATTCGCCCCAATGCTTACGGCCCACCGAGGTCGTCGACGATTCATAAGGATAATCGTCGCAGTAGAGGATTTCCGGCGGAACGACATAGTTCAGCTGGATCAGGCCACACTCCTCGCACACGGCGACCTGAAGCGGATAGGAATCCCGATGTTCAGCCAACTGATGCTTGTGCAGAAACTGGTCCGCAGGCGGCATCTCTCCCAGATCGAGAAAGAGAGCAAGGCGCTCGCTCGCGCACATGCGGCATTTCGTTACAAACATAATGTGGCCCGTCACTAGGGATTGAAAGCATTGGCGGTCTGGGGGCGGCCCGAGACAGGGTCTAAGAACATACTTTCCGTTGAAAATCGAGGGGCAGCGGCCAAAGAATGACCGCCCCCGAGGGACTTCAGGGGCAACCGCCAACGGCACCCGGACAGCCTTTTGAGGCGCGGGAAATCTCCAATGTCGGCGCCTCGACGGGGGAGTTTCGCGCCAGATATCAGCCCAAGCCGATGGGTTCCGTTGCTATCTCGCTCTCGCGATCCATCGTCGAAGCCAGCTGGAGCGACTGGGCGTTTCCGCGCCAAGCTCAAGGAAACGCTTCAAGAACATCGGAAAATCTGAACAACCAGCCGTATTCGAACCCCTGCTGCCTATCCACGAATGCGGCCTTGTCACGTAACCGCGTCAATATGGTATTTAGACACCACTGTCGGTTACTCATGTTCTTGCTGATGATCTGGAAGTCCACGGACTGTGATTTCAGCTTCTGCAGTTGCAGCTTAAGCTCATCCATCGACCGGCATCCGGCGAAATCCGCCGCTAGCCAATTCAGCCCAGGCGCCCGATAGAACGGCGCCCAATAGTCGAACGCCACGATAACCGGCCTCGTAGCGTTGCTTTCGATATATTGGCTTATCGGGTACGCAGTTTCCCCCCAACCCGGCCACATCCACCAGATGAAGCGATTCATATCCAGCGACGCGGCATTCTCCTGCGGTCGATCCCGCAAGACATTCTTGTACCTGAGATATGACGGCGCAGCGGAAAGTGCGACCAACACCATCAGCGCGGCGACCGATAACTGGATGGCGGCGGTAACCGGGACGGTGATTTGGTCGAACCAGAGCAACACTGGATAGATGCCGTAAATTGTCAGCATCAGACTTACCAGAACGAGATATTTTGGATCGAAGGGCAAATCCGCAAGGCTGAACGCGGTCAGCATTGCAACCGGAAAGAGCAACACCAGAACAAGCGGCCCTGCATGTTTTTCCAGCAGCGACGGGCTTCTTCGCGCGACAAGCAAAAACAGCGGCGCAGCTCCAACGATCATCAACAAGGTGATTTCCGGCAATGTATAAAAGATTGCACGCACCATGCTCCAGAACACCTTCAGATGCTGAATCAACGCGCTGTGATCCAACGTCGTGATTGCGGAG
>JBOHIT010000294.1:0-8920 GCA_050726155.1 Bradyrhizobium sp. | reverse complement strand
GCCGCACCGACGACATCATCAACGTCGCCGGCCACCGGCTTTCCACCGGCGGCATGGAGGAAATTCTGGCGTCGCATCCCGACGTCGCCGAATGCGCGGTGCTTGGGATCAACGACGCCATCAAGGGCGAGGTGCCGTGCGGCTTCCTGGTGCTGAAGGCCGGCGTCTCGAAGGCGCCGGCAGAGGTCGAAAAGGAGGTCGTGGCGCTGGTGCGCGACAAGCTCGGCCCGGTCGCCGCCTTCAAGCTCGCGATCACGGTCGCCCGCCTGCCTAAAACCCGCTCGGGAAAAATTTTGCGCGGCACCATCAAGAAGATCGCCGACGGCGAGCCCTGGACCATGCCCGCCACGATCGAGGACCCCAAGGTGCTGGACGAGATCGGCGAGGCGCTGAAGGGCAGGGTGTGATTCCCGTAGCCGTCATTGCGAGCGAAGCGAAGCAATCCATCTAGCCGCGCAAAGAAAGAAAGAATGGATTGCTTCGTCGCTGTCGCTCCCTTGCGCAAACGCCTTGCGTTTGTCGCAGGCAATGACGGAACTCTCTATTTGGCATAGCATTAGCGGCAAAAATGCCTTGATTTCGATGGATTGCCGGGTCAAGCCCGGCAATAACAGAAATTGAACAACGATGGACTCGGCGCATGCGACACAACCCCGCTCGACTTCTCATCGCCCTCCTGCTCACCGCGCCATTGCTCGCCGGCTGCCTCGAACGCGGCCAGCCGACCATGGTCGACACCAGCGCCGACGACGATGCATTCTGCCGTTCCAACAACGTGGCGGCGGGGTCGAACGACTACGTCATTTGCCGCAAGAACCGCGACGTGCAGCGCGGCAACGCCAACGCGCGCACGGATCGCGCCCAGCGTAACCTCGCCGAGCAGATGCTGAACAATCCGGTCCGGCCATGATCAGGAGATCAACATGAACGAAGACGTTTTCAACACCAGCCTGCGCGGCTTTCTCAAGAAGGTCGGCATCACCTCGCAGCGCGAAATCGAAAAAGCCGTCCGCGACGCCGTCGCCAGCGGACGCCTCAAGGGCAACGAGAAATTGCCCGCCAAGATGACGCTGACGCTCGGCGGGGTGAGCTTCACCCACGATATTTCCGGCGAGATCGAGTTGGGCTGAAGCGAGCGATTCCTTCCTTCTCCCCTTGTGGGAGAAGGTGCCTTCGCGCAGCGAAGGCGGATGAGGGGTCTCTATCCGCGGAGACAAACCCCTCACCCGTCCGCAATGCTTCGCATTGCGTCCACCCTCTCCCACAAGGGGAGAGGGGGAGAAAGAAGCACTTCAATATTTTTTGGAAAGCATCACATGGACATCAAGGTCAGGGATTCCAACGGCGCGCTGCTCGTCGAGGGCGACAGCGTCACGCTGATCAAGGACTTGAAGTTGAAAGGCTCGTCCACCGTGCTCAAGCGCGGCACCGTGATCCGGGGCATTCACCTCACCGACAATGCAGACGAGATCGAAGGCCGCACCGACAAGGTCAAGGGCCTGGTGCTCCGCACGGAGTTCCTGAAGAAGGCGTGAGGGGCAAGTTTATCTCCGGCACAGGTGTCGTCGCCCGCGAAAGCGGTGATGCAGTATTCCAGAGGCGCTGGCGATTGAATTGAAGTTGCGAAAGTCCATGGCGATCAACAAGGCAGCCCGACGGGCAAATCAATTCTGGTTTACAGAAATCTTGTCAAGCCATGGAATCAAAAATATTTCGCTTTATCAGAAGGTCAAAACTGCGCTATGACTCCACCCGTCCCGCCCGACAAGAGGGGCGCTCGCGATCGCCACGAACGTGCGGTGGGATGCGGTGGACGCGGAAGTTACGATGGCGATCGTGGCTGACGCGTACGGCGAAGGCGTGTGGTCCTGATGCCCCGATGTTGGCGTCGACGGTGGCAAGAGTACATGGCTCACCGGGGAGAGCACGCTATAGGCCGTAAAGCCATTGCGCAGGGAATGTCGGATGTTCTCCGCTGCCCTGTATGCTCATGTGCGCACTTCCTTGTGCACATTGCGCATGAGATCGCGGGTGCAGCGCGCATCCGGCATTCCCTGCGCCCTCTGTTTGGAGAGGGCGGGAAGTTTCTGGCAAAGCTCGGGCGCGAAGCGTCGCGAGATCGCGAAACCATATTCAACTGTCGTCACCCGCGAAGGCGGGTGATCCAGTATTCCAGAGCCGCTGATGCTAGAATCGAGAAGCCGCGGCGTACTGGGTCACCCGCCTTCGCGGGTGACGACAGCCAGGCGCTTCCATAGGGTTGGCTCACACCCTATCTATCGGCTAGAACCCACCCAACTTTTGCGAAGAAACTCGAAGGACCAACTGATGAACATTCTTCCCGGCAATATGCGTTTCGGTGCGGGCCAGCCGGTCAAGCGTTTGGAAGATCAGAGGCTGCTGACCGGGAAGGGGCAGTTCATCGACGACAAGCCGGAAGAGGGCGCGCTGTGGCTGCATGTGCTGCGCTCGCCGCATGCCCACGCCAAAATCGTCTCGATCGACACCGAGGCCGCGGCCGGGATGCCGGGCGTGGAGGCGATCTACACCGGCGCCGATTTGATCAAGGACGATATCGGCACCATCCCGACGCTGGCGATCTTCAAGCGGCCGGACGGCAAGCCGATGACGGTGCCGCCGCGGCGGTTATTGGCGCATGAAATCGTGCGCTTCGCCGGCGAGCCGGTCGCCGCCATCGTCGCGACCTCGCGGGTGCTGGCGCAGAACGCGTCGGAAGCGATCGTGATCGATTATGAAGTGCTGCCGTCGGTGGTCGATCCGGTCGAGGCCACGAAGCCGGGGGCGCCCGTGGTGTGGCCCGAGGCGCCGGACAATGTGGTCGGCGCCATGAGCTATGGCGACGCCGCCAAGGTCGAAGCCGCCTTTGCCAGCGCCGCCCACACCGTCTCGCTCGATCTGGTCAGCCAGCGCCTGATCCCGTCGGCGATGGAGCCGCGCTCGACCATCGCCGAGATCGAAAAGAAAACCGGCCGGCTGATCCTGCATGTGCAATCGCAAACGCCGGGCTCAACCCGTGACCTGCTCGCCGAATCGATTTTGAAGCGGCCGAAGGAAAGTGTGCGTGTGCTGGTCGGCGATATCGGCGGCGGCTTTGGGCAGAAGACCAGTCTCTATCCGGAAGACGGCGTGGTGGCCTATGCCGCCACCAAGCTCAACCGCAAAATCCGCTGGCGCGGCGACCGCACCGACGAATTCGTCGGCGGCACCCATGGCCGCGACCTGACCTCGACCGGCGAGTTCGCGCTCGACGCCAAGGGCCGCGTGCTGGCCTATCGCGTGCGTTCGATCGGCGGCACCGGCGCCTACTCGAGCGGTGCCGGCAACATCATTCCGCTGGTGCTCGGGCCGTTCGTGCAGACCGGCGTCTACGATCTCCCACTGGTGCATTTCGAAGTGAAATCCGTGATGACCAACACCGCACCCGTCGGCGCCTATCGCGGCGCAGGCCGGCCCGAAGCGGTGTTCATCGTCGAGCGGCTGATGGACGCCGCCGCGCGCCAGATCGGGATGGATCCGCGCGCCATCCGCAAGGCCAACTACATCAAGCCGGCGCAATTGCCCTACACCAACGCTGCCGGCCAGGTCTACGATTCCGGCGCGTTCGCGCAGATGCTGGAACGTGCCTCCAAACTCGCCGACTGGGACGGCTTTGCCGCGCGCAAGAAGGCGGCCAGGAAAAAGGGCCTGCTCTACGGCCGCGGCCTCACCAGCTATATCGAATGGACCGGCGGGCGCGCGCACACCGAAAAGGTCTCGCTGCACGCGACCGCCGAAGGCCGCATCATCCTGCATTCCGGCACCATGGCGATGGGGCAGGGCCTGCAGACCACCTACACGCAAATGGTATCCGATACGCTTGGCATCCCCATGGACAAGATCGTTGTCGTGCAGTGCGACACGGATCTCGCCACCGGCTTCGGCAGCGTCGGCTCGCGCTCGCTGTTCGTCGGCGGCACGGCGGTCGCGGTTTCCAGCAACGACATGATCAACAAGGCGCGCGAGAAGGCGTCGAACGTGCTGGAGACCTCGGTCGAGGACATCGAATACCGCGACGGCTTTCTCACGGTGGTCGGCACCGACAAGCGCATCAGCCTGTTCGAGATTGCGAAAAAGGAAGACGGCGCGCGGCTCAGCGTCGACAGCGAAGGCGAGGTCGATGGGCCGAGCTGGCCGAACGGCACGCATATCTGCGAGATCGAGATCGATCCCGAGACCGGCGTCAGCAAGGTGGTGCGCTACACCACGGTCGACGACGTCGGCATCGCCGTCAATCCGATGTTGGTGACCGGCCAGGTGCATGGCGGCGTTGCCCAGGGCATCGGGCAGGCGTTGTATGAGGGCGTATCCTACAGCGAGGAAGGCCAGTTGCTGACCGCGAGCTATCAGGATTACTGCGTGCCGCGCGCCGACGACATTCCGCCGATCGAAGTGACGCTGGATGATTCAGCGCCCTGCCGCACCAACCCGCTGGGCGCCAAGGGCTGCGGCGAATCCGGCGCCATCGGTGGCCCGCCCTGCATCACCAATGGCGTGATGGATGCCCTGAGCGAACTCGGCATTAAGCAGCTCAACACGCCGCTGACGCCCGCCAAGATCTGGCAGGCGATCAGGGACGCGAGGGCGGCCTAAATGGCTCTCGTCATTCCGGGGCATCGCGAAGCGATGAGCCCGGAATCTATCGAGCCGCATGCTCCGTCGTGAAATGGATTCCGGGCTCAGCCCTGCGGGCTGCCCCGGAATGACGGAGAGAGTAGCGGCGACAATCTGCCTCCTGCGTCATCACGCCTTAAAAATCAGCAACTCTCGCCGTTGCGATAAATCGGCGAATCAAGCCCAATGAGGCCATCAAGAAGCAAGAATGTGGTCAGACTCTCGGGGGCGGTCCGATGTCGATTGAAGGTGCGATGCGAGCACTGTCTGCTCGTGTGATCGTCGTCGGCAATGAAAAGGGCGGGTCGGGAAAATCCACCGTCGCGATGCATATCGCGGTTGCGCTGATCAAGTCAGGTCAGGCGGTGGCCACCATCGATCTCGACACCAGACAAAAGAGCCTCACCCATCACATCGAGAATCGGCGCGCCTGGGAGCGACACGTCGGCCGCGATCTCGGCATGCCCCAGCATTTCTGCTTCCAGCAACTGGATTATCCGAGCGCCGAGGAACAGGCCGCGGGTTGCCGGGCGCTAGAGAAAACCGTCGAAACGCTGGCCGGCCGCTACGGCGTCGTCATCATCGATACCCCTGGCCATGACGATTACCTGACCCACATCGCGCATTCGATGGCGGATACGTTGATCACGCCGCTCAATGACAGCTTTGTCGATCTCGATGTGCTGGGCACCGTCGAGCCCGAGACGTTTCGTGTTACCGGCACCAGCCATTATGCCGACATGGTGGAAGAGGCCCGCGCCCGCCGCCGCGTGCGTTATCTCGGCGTCACCGACTGGATCGTGCTGCGCAACCGACTCTCGACGCTCGGCTCGCACAACAAGCGGCTGGTCGGCGAAAGCATCCAGCAGCTGTCGCAGCGGCTGAACTTCCGCTGCGTCGATGGCCTGGCCGAACGCGTGATTTTTCGCGAATTTTATCCGCGCGGCCTGACCGCCGTCGACGATCTCGACGAGCTCACGCTCGGCAGCCGTCCGACCATGTCGCACGTCACCGCGCGCGTCGAGATGCTGAAGCTGCTCACCGCGATCGGATTGGGTAATGCCGCAACGGCCCACGAAATCGTCGGCCGCCGGCAGGAAGTGGCCTAAAGCCCCAGCACCATCTTGGCGACGATCTCGCGCTGGATCTCCGAGGAGCCGCCGAAGATGGTATGCGCCCGGCTGTTGAGATATTCCGGCACCACCGGCAGCATCTCCTCGGGAATCCCGGGCGCCTCGTTGAGCTTGTAGAACGGCCGCACCGGCTCCACATAAAGACCGTCATGGCCGATCACCTCGACGCCGAGCCGCGTCACAGCCTGTCGGATTTCGCTGACGCGCAATTTGAGCAGCGACGACACGGCACCGGGATTCTGCCCGGTCTGCAGCGCCGACAGCACCCGAAGCTCGGTCATCTCAAGCGTGTCGATATCGACCTCGATCTCGGACATCCGCAGCGAAATATCGGGATCGTCGATGGCGCGGCCGGTTGCCTCGGATTCGGCGAGGTCAGATACCGTCTTCAGCGCCTCGCGCAATTTGGCCGAGGCGATGCCGGAGCCGCGCTCGAATTCGAGCAGGTACTTGCCGTAGGTCCAGCCCTTGCCCTCCTCGCCGACCCGGTTGGCGACGGGCACGCGGACGTCGTCGAAGAACACCTGGTTGACCTCGTGGTCGCCGCCGATGGTCAGGATCGGCCGCGTCGTGATGCCCGGGCTCTTCATGTCGATGAGAATGAAGCTGATACCGTCCTGCTGGCGTTCGGTGTCGTTGGTGCGCACCAGCGCGAACATGCGGTTGGCGTGGTGGGCGTGCGTGGTCCAGATCTTGGTGCCGTTGATGATGTAATCGTCGCCGTCGCGCACCGCGCGGGTTTTCAGCGAGGCGAGGTCGGAGCCGGAGCCGGGTTCGGAATAGCCCTGGCACCAGTAGTCCTCGCCGGAACGAATCCGCGGCAGGTAGAAATTCTGCTGCTCGGGCGTGCCGAAGCCGATGATGACGGGACCGACCATCTTGACGCCCATCACGTTGACGTTCGGCGCGCCGGCGCGGGCGCATTCGGCCTCGAAGATCCAGCGCTGCGCCGGGGTCCAGTCCGGCCCGCCATGCTCGACCGGCCATCCCGGTGCACCCCAGCCCTTAGCGTGCAGCGCCTTCTGCCAGGCGATGCCGATGTCGGGATCGGAAAACACCGAGGGTGTCAGCGATTGCGCGTGCTTCATTTCCGCCGGCAGATTCTGGGCGATGAAGCCGCGGACTTCGGTTTCGAAAGCGCGCTCTTCGGCGCTGAAGGTGAGATCCATATTGCGCTCCCTCTCAGATTTGCACGGCGCGGCCGCCGAGGGCGGCGTGACGGCGATAATGATGCGCGCTGCCGCCGAATAAAGTGTCGAAGGCGAGCAGGCGCTTGAAGTAGGACCCGATGTCGAGCTCCTCGGTGACGCCCATCGCGCCGTGCAACTGCACGGCTTGCTCTGCCACAAACCGTGCGCATTTGCCGATCTTGGCCTTGGCGCCGGAAGCGGCGCGGCCGCGCGCGACCGGTTCGGCGTCGATCATCAGGGCTGCGCGCAACGCCATCGAGCGGGCCTCGTCGCAGTTCATCGCCATATCGGCGAGGCGGTGGCGGATCACCTGGTTGGCCGACAACGGCCGCCCGAACTGCTTGCGGATCTTGGTATATTCGAGCGTCTGATCCAGCAGCGTCTGCATGATGCCGACGGCTTCCGCGCCGAGCGCCGCCATCGCGCGGTCGACCGCGGCCTCGATTGCCGGCAGCGCGTCACTGCCGTCGCCGAGCAGGGCGTCGGCGGGAAGGTTGATATCCCGGAGGTCGAGGTTGCAGGCCCGGCCGCCGCCGAGCCTTGGAAAATCGCGCTTGGTGAGACCGGGCGCATCCGCCGGCACCAGGAACAGGCACAGCTTCCCCGCCGCGCCATTATTCCCGGCGGTCCGCGCCGAGACGATGATCTGCCCGGCCGCATTGCCGTCGAGCACGGCGACCTTGCTGCCGGCGAGACGCCAGCCCTCCGGCGTCCTGCGGGCCGTGGTCGCAACCTCACCCAGATCGAACCGCGCCGCGCGTTCCGAATGCGCAAACGCCAGATACAGCGACCCGTCGGCGATCCCAGGCAACAACGCCTGCTTCTGCGCTTCGCTGCCGCAGTCGTTGATCAAGGCAGCGCCGATCACGACGGTGGAGAGATAGGGCTCGGAAACCAGCCCACGCCCGAACGCCTCCATCAGGATGCCGATCTCGACCGCGCCGCCGCCGAGCCCGTCATAGGCTTCCGGTATCGGCAGTGCCAACCAGCCGAGTTCCGCAAACTGCTTCCAGATCTCGGCGCTGAAGCCCAGCGGATCGTTCGCCAGCCGGCGGCGATGATCAGCGTTGTAGGTCTCCGCTACAAAACGCTCGGCACTCTCACGCAGCAATCGCTGCTCGTCGCTCAATGCAAGGTCCATGTGATCTACTTCACTACAGCCGTTTTCCTGACGGAGGGATGGAGGCCCGCGGGGTCAACCACCATTCCGAATTCCTGAAGATTGTGCGCGTGACAGAGCTGGTGCAGCGCGAACGCCTGTTCGATGGCCGCGGGTTGTCCCATCACATCTACCGAGCGATTGACTGCCTCCTTGGTCAGCTTCAGCGCAAAGGAAGGCTTGGCCGCGATCCTCTCGGCCAGCGCCATCACGAACGAAGAAAGCTCTCCGCGCGGCACGACGTGATTGACCATGCCGAGTCGATGTGCCTCATCCGCGCTCCAGGCATCCGCCGTGAACAGCAGCTCCTTGGCCTTGCGGGGGCCGAGTTCCCAGGGATGCACGAACCATTCGACGCCGCAGACGCCCATCGTCACCACGGGATCGCAGAACTCTGCGTCAGCGCTGGCAACGATCATGTCGCAGGCCCAGGCCAGCATCAGTCCGCCGGCAATGCACTTGCCGTGCACTTCCGCAATAGTGGGCTTCGCCAGATTGCGCCAGCGCCGCGTGATCTGCAGATAGATCTCCTGCTCGCGGGCGAAGCGGCCATGGGCGTTCGGTTCGGCAAAGCCGCCCCAATTTCCGACCGGCGGAAAATCTGTGCCGGCGACATTTTTGCCGCCCGGCCGCAGATCATGACCCGCCGAAAAATGCGGGCCGCTTCCCGCCAGAATGATGACCTTGACCGCATCGTCCTGCACGGCCGCGTCGAACGCGGCGTTGAGGTCGTAGGTCATTTGCAGGTTCTGCGCGTTGCGCGCCTC
>JBOHIT010000293.1:0-2752 GCA_050726155.1 Bradyrhizobium sp. | reverse complement strand
GGGCCAGGAAGATCGCGGCCATTGTCAGGTAAATACAAGTGCCATCGAGGTTGAACGAATAACCGGTCGGAATGACCAAGCCGACGACCGATTTTTCGCAGCCAAGATTTTCCATCTTGGCGATCATACGCGGCAGCACTGATTCCGATGACGACGTGCCCAGCACGATCAGGAGTTCTTCCTTGATATAACGAATGAACTTGAAGATCGAAAAGCCGCAAAGGGCAGCAACGGAGCCGAGCACGAGGAAGATGAACAGCAAGCATGTTGCGTAAAACGCCAGCATGAAGCTCCCCAGGGAAATCAGGGTCGCCACGCCATACTTGCCGATCGTGAACGCCATTGCGCCGAACGCTCCGATCGGCGCAACTTTCATGATGTAGCCCACGATCTTGAAGAACACGTGGCTCACGACGTCAATCAGCCGCAGCACGCCCTCACCGTGGTGACCGAGAGCCTGCAACCCGAACGCAAACAGAATCGCAAAGAACAACACCTGCAAAATTTCGCCATTGGCAAACGCACCGACGACCGTCGACGGGATAATGTCCATCAGAAACTGGACTGTGCCCTGATCCTTCGCTTTTGCGGTGAAGGCCGCGATCGATTTCGTGTCAACGGTCGACAGATCGACGTTCATGCCGACGCCGGGCTTCCACAAATTGATAATGATAAGTCCGATGATCAGCGCGGCCGTCGTCAGCACCTCAAAATAGATCAATGCTTTCAAGCCAACACGTCCGACCTTCTTCATGTCGCGCATGCTGGCAATACCGTGCACAACCGTGAAGAAGATGATCGGGGCGATGATCATCTTGATGCATTTGATGAACGCATCGCCAAGCGGCTTCATCTGCTCGCCGAGCTGGGGATAAAAATGGCCCAGCAATACGCCGGCCGTGATTGCAGCCAAAACCTGCACGTAGAGGTGCTGATACCATTTTGCGGAATGGTGACCGTCTGTCGCTGCTGCTGTTGCCATATCTTATTCCCTCCCTAAAGACTGTTTCTTAGTCCGCATGCACAACTCCGGGCGTGAGCCTGCTGCGATACCAACTGACCGCACCGCCATGAAGCGGAATGAAATTGTTGCGCGTGATGTTCGAGGGGATCGTTTCCGCCGCAGCCGGATGAAATTCGATCATCCGCTCGTTATTGGCGAATACTGTGTCGACGATGGCGGTGACCAGATCGTCCGGCAAATCCTTGTGAGCGACGGCAAAATTGAACAGGCCGACCGTGTCGTAACGGCGCCGCAAGGTGGGATACGTACCCGCCGCAACAACGGATGCGGAGAGTTCCGGCATCGCCAGGCGCAGCGTTGCGATCTCCTGCCGCGTCAGCGGGAGGTAACGCACCTTCGCCTTTCGCTCGATATCGATGAAGAACGGAACCGGCACGCCGGCGCCAACCGCAAGCGCGTCGATGCCTCGCTCCAACGACTTCTGCGCGAGCACCGCCCAATCGCCGTGAACCAGGGTTGCATCGATCTTCAGCGCCTTGAGGAATTCGGGGAAGTAGGTGGCGGTGGTGCCGCCCTCCGGCCCGACACCGATCCGTTTGCCGGCGAATTCGGCAAGCGATTGAATCGGCGAGTCACCGAGCACCTGAAGCTGAAACGGCGTATCATACATCGCGAACATGGCGCGCATGTTTCGGTATTGCCGCCCATCGGTCCAGGCGGCGCCGGCATTCCAGGCTTGCAACGCCACGCCTTGCGTGACGAAGGCCAACTGAATTTCACCGGTCTCGAGCAGCTTGATATTATCAATCGGGCCGCCAGTCGGCCGCGCCACCACCGCGATGCCCAGTTCTCGCGAGAGCAATCGAGCCAGCCCTTCGCCATAGGCGTAGTAGGTACCGCCCTCCGACGCGGTGCCGAGTGTGAGCACCTGGGGCCAATGCGCCTCCGCCGCCGACGCCAATCTGGGCGGAAACAGAACAAATGCGAGAAGGATAAGAATTCGCCAGGCTCTTGAAACCATGACTGTCTCCTTCATTTGGACCGCGCCATGGCTTCGGCGTCACTTTTTCTTCTGCGGCGGAAGGTCCGTGCAGTGGCCCTCGAACACTTCAGCCGCCATGCCGATGGACTCGCCGAGCGTCGGATGCGGATGAATGGTCTTGCCGATATCGGCCGGCTCGCAGCCCATCTCGATCGCAAGGCAGATTTCGCTGATCAGGTCGCCGGCGTGCGTCCCGACGATGCCGCCGCCGACCACGCGATGGGTCGTCGTATCGAACAGCAGCTTGGTGAACCCCTCGTCGCGGCCGTTGGCGATGGCCCGGCCGGAAGCCGCCCATGGAAACACCGCCTTGCCGACCTTGATGGCCTCGGCCTTGCACTGCTCCTCGGTCTTGCCGGCCCAGGCCACTTCGGGGTCGGTATAGGCGACGGACGGAATCTGTCGCGCGTCGAAATACGACTTCTCGCCATGCGCGACTTCGGCGGCGACATGGCCTTCGTGCACGGCTTTATGCGCCAGCATCGGCTGGCCGATGACGTCTCCGATCGCGAAGATGTGCGCCACGTTGGTAAGCATCTGCTTGTTGACGTCGATGAAGCCTCGATCGGTTACGGCAACGCCCGCCTTCTCGGCGCCGATCTTCTTGCCATTCGGACTGCGGCCGACAGACACCAGAACGAGGTCGTAGACCTGCGGTCCGGCAGGCGCCTGCTCGCCCTCGAAGCTCACCTCGATCCCGGCTTCCGTCACCTTGGCGCCTACGGTCTTGGTCTTCAGCATGACCT
>JBOHIT010000292.1:0-8481 GCA_050726155.1 Bradyrhizobium sp. | reverse complement strand
CAACAGGAGTAACCCGTGGCTGAAAAGAGTCAGGGCGCCCCGACCAAGGGCCAGTAGACCGGCGCCCACACCGAAGCCGATGGTGGACATCACGGCGGGGGATTTCCCCCGTTCGAGTCCTCCACCTTTGCTTCGCAGCTGGTGTCGCTGGTCATCGCGTTCGTAGCCCTTTATCTGATCGTGTCGCGTATTGCGCTGCCGCGTGTCGGCGGCGTCATCGATGCACGCCAGAATGCGATCGAAGGCGATCTGGCCGCAGCGCAGAAGCTCAAGGACGAGTCCGACGCGGCGCTGAAGGCGTATGAAACCGAACTGGCTTCCGCGCGCTCGCGTGCCCAGGCCATCGGCGCCGAGACCCGCGAAAAGCTGAATACGGCCGCGGAAGCCGAACGCAAGACGCTGGAAGACCAGTTGTCCGCCAAGCTTGCCCAGGCCGAAAAAACCATCGCGGCAACGCGCGAGAGCGCCATGAGCAACGTCCGTGGCATCGCCGCGGACGCGGCCAGCGCGATCGTGCAGCGGCTGACCGGCGTGCTGCCCGACGGCGGCGCGGTCAACAGCGCCGTCGATGCTTCGTTGAAGGGATAGACTGATGTTCGCCGAGCCGGAAACCTGGGTCGCCATAGCTTTCGTCATCCTGATGGGCCTGTTTGCCTATCTCGGCATCCACCGCACCGTGCTGAAGGCGCTCGACCACCGCGCCGACCGCATCAAGGCCGAACTCGATGACGCACGCCGTCTGAAGGACGAGGCCGCCGCGCTGCTGGCGGAATACAGGAACAAGCGCACCAGCGCCGAGCGCGAGGCCGAGGAGATCATCGCCAACGCCAAGGCCGAAGCCGAGCGCATCGCGGTCGAAGCCAAGGCCAAGATGGAAGACTTCGTCGCCCGCCGCACCAAGACCGCCGAGAGCAAGATCGCGCTCGCCGAAGCCCAGGCGCTCGCCGACGTCCGTTCCGCCGCGGCCAATGCCGCCGTGACCGCGGCCTCGACGATCCTGTCGCAGTCGGTCAAGGGCCCGGTCGCCGACGACCTGATGGCCAAGGGCATCGCCGAGGTTCGCGCCAAGCTGAACTGAGCGACCCCAACCCGCCACATAAAAACCGGCGCGATCATCCCGCGCTGGTTTTTTTTATTCTGTCGGCGCCGCCGTCTTCTTCTTCGGCGCCTTCGGCGGCGGACGTTCCGGCTTCAGGGCCTGCGGGTCGAAGCCGATATAGAAGATGTAGCTGTCATTGGCAGCACCCGAAGGCGCCGGGTAGACCAGATCCTCGGCCACCAGCGTAAAGGGCTCGCTGCCGTTCTCGGTCATGTTGACCGTGGTCTGATAGGCCTTGGTGGCGATGGTCTTTTCGTTGATCCCGCCCTGCACCACCGCGACGCGCAGCGGAACCTGCACCGTCGCCGGCGCGCCGGCGGGACCGGCAATGACGCGGCCCTGAATCCCGATCCGCGCGGTGATCACCCCGCCATTAAGATTGCATTCCCGCGCCGTCTTGTTGATCGTCGCCTGGAAGCGCAGATCGTTGCCAACCGGCTGCTTGCCCGGGGCGCCCACCGCATAGGTCGACGCGCCGGCGCGGATCCGCACGTCCGGACAGGTCAGGTCGCCGGTATCCTGTTCGATCTTCGGCGCGTTCGGCGCCGGCTCGTCCGACTTACCGCCGAACAGGCCCTTGAAACGATCGGTGATCGATTGTGCCGACGCCGGCTGTGCAAGGCTAGACCCAAGCCCGGCCATGACCACGGCCGCGACCGCGGCCTTGACCCAACGATTGTTACCCATGCGACGTCCCTGCCATCCACGTCATATCAAAGTCATCGTCCCCGGATCCCCGGCGGCCTTATAACAGGGCAATGGCGGCGAACCCAAGGCCACTAAAGGCGTGTGGAGGCACCCTGGAAGGGCCTGGAATCAGGGATCAGCCGCGGAAATCCTCGTGCAGCATGCCGAACAGCAGATGATCCTGCCAGACGCCGTTGATGCAGAGATAGCGCCGCGCCAGCCCCTCGCGGGTAAATCCGCATTTCTCCAGCACCCGGATCGAGGGCGCATTGGTCGGAATGCAGGCGGCCTCGATGCGGTGCAGACTGAGTTCGCCGAACAGCGACGGCAGCAGCACCCGCAGCGCCGTCGTCATGTAGCCGCGATGGGCATGGGGCTGGCCGACCCAATAACCGATGGTGCCGGCCTGGACGATGCCGCGGCGGACATTGGCGAGCGTGATGCCGCCGATCATGGTGCCGTCCGATTCGCGGAAGATGATGAACGGATAGGAGCGGTCGGCCGCGATATCCTCGGCATAGCGCCGCAGCCGACGACGGAAACCGGCCCGGCTCAGGTCATCCGACGGCCAGATCGGTTCCCACGGCGTCAGATAGGCCCGGCTCGATTCGCGCAATTGCGCCCATTGCAGGAAATCCGCCATCTGCGGGGCGCGCAGCAACAGGCCGTGGCCGCGCGGTACGAGGGCGGCCGGTCCGCTGGATGGCAAACGAAACAGGGCCATGCCCTAACTCCCCAAGCACCCTCTCAGTGCAGCGACGCCTTAACGCAGTCAGGTCTTAATGTAGCAAGGTCTCAATGTAGCAAGGTCTTGGCCTTCGCCTTGGTCAATCCTTCCGCAAAAGCCACCGCCGTGTCCAGACCCCTGCCGCTGCCGAGGGCCACAACCGCCGGCCGGCTGCGCGACAGCAGAGCCCGCGCCGCGTTGCGGGTCGATTCGACGCTGACCGCGTCGATCCGGGCGACCAGTTCTTCCGCCGTCAGCGGCCGGCCATAGGCCAGCATATGGCGGGCTAGCTGCTCGGCGCGCGAGGAACAGCTTTCGAGCGCCATCAGCAGCCCCGCCTTCATCTGCGCCTTGGCGCGGGCGATCTCGGCTTCGGTCAGGGTTTCCGCCGCGTCATTGATCACGTCGACGATCACTTCCATCATTTCGGGCGCGTCGTTCGGATCGGTGCCGGTGTAGAGGCCGAAGAATCCGGTGTCGGTATAGGGCGCGTGGAAGGTGTAGATCGAATAGCACAGGCCGCGCTTCTCGCGCACTTCCTGGAACAGCCGCGACGACATCCCGCCGCCGAGCGTGTTGGTGAACACCTGCAGCGAGAACAGCGACAGGTCGGTCTGCGGCACGCCCTCGAGCGCCAGCGTCATATGCGCCTGCTCGAGGTCGCGGTGCACCACGCGCGAGCCGCCCTTGCCGAACATCGCGGCCTGCGGTTTCGGCGCCGGCGTGGCCTCGAAACTCGAAAACCGCTGCGTCACTTCCTCGACGACGCGCTTGTGGTCGACGGCGCCCGCCGCCGCCACCACCATGTCGGGCCCGCGATAATGCTTGGTGAGATAGCCGCGCAGCATGTCGCGATCGAATTTCTTCAGCGTCTTGGTGGTGCCGAGCAGCGAACGGCCCATCGGCTGGTCCGGGTAGCAGAGTTCGTTGAGGTGCTCGAACACGACGTCGTCGGGCGTATCCTGCGCCGCCCCGATTTCCTGGGCGATGACGCCCTTCTCGCGTTCGAGCTCGTCCGGCACGAACGACGGATTGGCGAGGATGTCGGACAGCACGTCGAGCGCCAGCGGCACGTCGGCCTTCAGCACCCGCGCGTAATAGGCGGTGGTCTCGGTCGAGGTGCCGGCGTTGAGATCGCCGCCGACCGCCTCGATCTCTTCCACGATCTCGCGCGAGGAGCGCCGCGAAGTGCCCTTGAAGGCCATATGCTCGAGCAGATGCGAGATGCCATGCTCGTCAGGCTTTTCGTCGCGGCCGCCGACGCCGGCCCACACGCCGAGTGCGGCGGTCTCCAGATGCGGCATGCTGTCGGTGACGATGGTGAGGCCGGATGCAAGCTTGGTGACGTCAACGCTCATCCGGTAACTCCCTGCTTCGCGGCACGGCTCACCGAGCGCACGAATCGCTCCACATCGGTTGAACTGTTTTTCATCACCGTGATGTGTTCAGATTTGGTCATCAGGCCGTCAAGCCAGGCCGGCAAATGCGGCCGCACCCCGCAGGCGGCCTCGACCGCATCGGGGAACTTGGCCGGATGCGCGGTCGACAGCACAATATTGGGGATCTTGGAATCCGAGGTGTCGCGATCGGCCACCGCCAGTGCCACCGCGGTGTGGGGATCGACGAGATCGCCGGCCTCGCGCCAGGCGGCGCGGATCGCGGCCGCGGTCTCGGTCTCGTCGGCGCGGCCGGCGTCGAATTCCTCGCGGATCGCGGCCAGCGTCGCATCCGGCAGCACGAAGCGCCCCGACTGTTTCAGCGAACCCATCAGCCGGCGGACGCTGGCGGCATCGCGCCGACCAGCCTCGAACAGCAGCCGCTCGAAATTCGAGGAGACCTGGATATCCATCGAGGGCGACGCGGACGCGTGCACGTCGCGCACCTCATAGATGCCGGTCTTCAGCGTGCGCGGCAGGATGTCGTTGATGTTGGAGGCGATGCGCAGCCAGCGGATCGGCAGGCCCATTTTCTTCGCCACATAGCCGGCAAAGATATCGCCGAAATTCCCGGTCGGCACCGTGAAATCCACCATGCGCGCGGGCGCGCCTAGCGCCACCGCCGAGGTGAAATAATACACAACCTGCGCCATGACCCGGGCCCAGTTGATCGAGTTGACGCCCGACAGCGAGACCGCATCGCGAAAGTCGTGGTGATTGAACATGTCCTTTACGATCGCCTGGCAATCGTCGAAATGGCCTTCGATCGCGAGCGCGTGCACGTTGGCCGCACCGGTCGTCGTCATCATCCGCCGCTGCACGTCGGAAATCCGGCCGTGCGGAAACAGCACGATCAGATCGACATTGTCGAGACCGGCAAAGGCGTCGACCGCCGCACCGCCGGTATCGCCCGAGGTAGCGACGACGATGGTGGTGCGCTGCGCGCGCTTGGCCAGCACGTGATCCATCAGCCGCGAGATCAACTGCATCGCGACGTCCTTGAACGCCAGCGTCGGCCCGTGAAACAGTTCGAGCACGAATTGACTGGCGCCGGTCTGGCGCAGCGGCACCACGGCGGGATGGCGGAACGTGGCGTAGGCTTCATTGGCCATACGGCCGAGATCGGCGTCGGAGATTTCGCCGCCGGCGAACGGCCGGATCACCTCGACCGCGACTTCCCAATAGGGCCGTCCGAAAAATCCGGCGATGGTTTCGGACGAAAGCTGCGGCCAGACCTCGGGCACGTAGAGGCCGCCGTCGCGGGCGAGCCCGGTCAGCATCACGTCGCAGAAACCCAGGGTGGGAGCCTCCCCCCGCGTCGAAATATACCGCGTCAAACCGCCCTCCAAAGGCTCGTGTCTCCGACAAGCCTTTGATTTTAATGAATTATTACCCTTCGCCAACGACAAAGCGCGCGGCACCATAAAGCGTTTTCGAAGGATGTGAAATGCCCGCAATGGCGAAAAGATCGGTGTGGTGGCAGCCAATCGCTCGCTGTCATACCCGCGAAGGCGGGTATCCAGTACGCCGTGGCCTATCGGTTCAATCACTGCTGCCTCTGGAATACTGGGTCGCCCGCCCCCCGCGCGCAATTGCGCACTCGGGCGGGCGATGACAGTTGCGTGTGCGTCCGCATTCTCGCAGCGCATTGCGCCCGAGGTTTGCTGGAAACTTCCTGCCCTCCCAAACAGAGGGCGCAGGGAAGACCGGGTGCGCGCTGCACCCGCGATCTCGTGTGCGACGTGCACAAAAGAAAGTGCACACGAGCATACAGGTTCAGCGGAGAGCATCCGGCCTTCCCTGCGCAATGGCTTTACGGCTTATCGCGAGCTCTCCCCGGAGAACGGCTCTTTTGCCTCCGTTGCGCCCTGAGAAGCAATTGCCTCCAGGTGCGTTGACGCCAGCACCGCGCCGTCAGGACCACACGCCTGTGCCGGACGCCTCAGTCGCGCTCGTCAGTCGCAACACCGGCGTCCACCGCAGCCCGTCCAACGTCCGTGACGACGGCCGACGCCCTCTGAGTGGGACGGGATATCCAAGATGTGCCTTATTTTGCCCTTCGGATAGAGCGAAATATTTTTGATTTCGGGGCTTGACACGATTTCCGTAAATCGGAAATTACTTACCCGGCTTCCGCCTTCGCTCGTTGAGCTACGGCGGAGAGGTCGCCAAGGCTGCGCGACTGGTCTCACACCGGTCGCACTTGGCGAATATAACCGGCCGGGCGGGAACAATCCGGTCCCGACGGCTTTATCGACAACGGTTCGAATTCCGGGAGATACCCATGAAAACGACAAGCATCATGTTGGCTGGATTGGCGGCCCTCACCCTTGGTTCGGCGGCCCTGGCCCAGCAACCGATGACGGGAACAGTCACGCGAATTGACCGGCTCGACGGCACCATCGCAATACAGTTGCAGAAGACTCCGACGCAGAGCGGCACCGTCGGCGCCAACACCGGCGGCGCCAAGACGGACGTTGCCAAAACAGACGCTCCTGCCGAAGAGCTCAAGACCAAGGTGCAGGGCAATCTGTTGAACACGCTGCACGCCGGCGACCGCGTCAAGTTCTCTCTTACCGAGGCCGGCGGGACCAAGACGATCAGCAACGTCGAACGACAATAGCTTACGGGGTCGCTGATCCAGGCCTTGTTCGACTGATCGGAACGCAAAAAGGGCCGCGGCGAAACCGCGGCCCTTTCTCCTGGAAGGGTCTGTCGTTACTCCGTGCAGACCTTGGTCGTCTTCATGCCGGTCTCGGCTTCGGTCTTGGTCTTGTAGATGCCGTTATCGACAACAGTCGTCGTGGTGCTGGTCGGCCTGGTTTCGACCACCGTGCACTTCTTCGTGGCGCTGTCGCGAACCACATAATATTCGGCGGCCATTGCCGTCTCGGCAACGGTCGTTGCGGCAAACGCCAGTGCGCCAATCATCAGAAATTTCTTCAAGATGTCCTCCTCCGTTTTCCTTGCGATGCCATCGGCAACCCGCAGGGAAACCGGATGTTCCATTTTTTCCCGAATGATCGCGCCACCTCATTCGGGTGACTTTCCCTCCGACTCGTCTAATCGCTTCAGGAATTTGAGACCGTCGACCGCGAGCATTTCCACGTCCGTAGCGCCGGCATCACGGCATTTTCGGAGAAAGCGGAGGAGAATGGAACGTCGCGCGTCATTCTCGTCGACACCCAAATTGATCAACCGATAGGCGCTCCACACCCGCATGAGGGCCGCGTCTGCAACATCCGGATCGGCCATTCCTTCTTCTCCCGCAAATCACATCTGATTCTCGATTGCCACTTTTTCCTGATTTTTGCCACACCCGTTTTGACGAGAGTCAGGCATTTTCAACCGTCAAGGAACCATCGCCGTGTCCTGCAGTTGAATGAGCATTCGGGGTCTGGTCATAGCAACGGTGGTGGGCATGCCCCTCGGTCGATACTTCTTCCTTACCGGCAGCCTGCTGCTGGGGCTGCTGTTCCTTGCCGACTGGTACATTCCGAAATTGGGCGCAACGCCAGCCCGTGCGGATGTCGACCGGACCATCATCCGGCTGCATTCGCTGCACCGATGGCCCGAACGGATCGTGATCGACACCAGCCTGCCGACGATCGTGCCGCCGCCGGCACAAATCACAGCAGCAGTCGCGGTCGAATCATCCCCCGCGGCCCGATCCCCGAGAGAAGCCTTCGCCCTGGCGACACCGGTTGAAGCCGCAAAGCCGGCGATCGCGACAAAACCCGTGCCAAAACGCCGAACGCGGACGGCCCGGACGACTGGCGGGCATGTCGCAAGCTTCGAGCCAATCGGATCCCGCGAAATTTTCCCGGCGGGTTGGTAGCGCATCGTTCAGGAATGTCCGCCACCCCCGTCAAATATCTGCGGCATTTCTGCGCGCACGGAACAAACACCTTGCCGGGAAATTGTATGCGATATCGCAATCATGCGATGGGAGAACGACTGAATGAGACGCATTGCATTGATTGGTTGCGCGCTGCTGCTGGCGATGACCGCATCCGCTTCCGCCAGGATGGGGATCGCACCGCTTGCCGCGCAAGACGATGGGGTAGTTCAGGTCAGGGGCGGACATGGGCATGGCCGCGGCCATCGCATGGGCCGCGGCGGCCGGGGCCATCATTACGGCTGGAGCCGGGGCCGCGGACACCATTACGGCTGGCGCCATCGTCGCCGTTAACAGGCGAATTCCGCCCGACACTGCTTTGATCGATCCATTGCCCCGATGAAAGCAGACGCCGGCGGCATGGACGGTCGCGCCGCCAGGCGCGGCCTGTCCAATTTTTCCGCAAGTCCGATTCCGGTCAGCCCAGCCCCATTTCGACCGCGATCCGTATCAGGTCGGAATGGTTCTTGGCGCCAAGCTTCTGCTTCAGCAGCGAAGTGGTGTTGGCCACGGTCTTGTAGGAAATACCGAGAGCGTCCGCGACTTCCACGATCTTGTCGCCACGGCCCAGCAACCGCAGGATTTCCAGTTCGCGTGCCGTCATTTGCGATGCCGGATTGGCCTTGATGGAAGC
>JBOHIT010000291.1:0-6883 GCA_050726155.1 Bradyrhizobium sp. | reverse complement strand
GATTACGGGTCCCCCGATGCGCAATTGCGCATCTAAGCTCAAGGCCGGGACGACAGCGTCAGATCTTCGCCACCGTCAACTGCACCGACTCACCGCAGCCGCAAGCCGAAACCTGATTCGGGTTGTTGAAGATGAACTGTGCCTGCATTTTGTCGGCCTTGTAGTCCATCTCGGTGCCGAGCAGGAACAGTACGGCCTTGGGATCGACCAGTATCTTAACGCCGCGATCCTCGACCACCTCGTCGGTGGGGCGGACTTCGTGGGCGTATTCGACGGTGTAGGACTGTCCGGCGCAGCCACCGTTCTTGATGCCGACGCGCAGGCCGACGATTTCGGAATCGGCGCGCTCGGTCAGCTCGGTAATGCGCTGTGCCGCCGCCTCGGTCAGTTTCATGACCTGCGGGCGCGGCCGTGGCTTCGGCTTGGCGGTGGGCGTGGGTGCTGTGGGCGTCATGTCATTCATGTGGTCAATCCCAGCGGCAAATCAATGCCGGCTATTTTCCCGTTGAGCAGTTAACGCATCACCACATGTTGAGGACGAGGCGGGCCTCGTCGGACATCCGGTCCGGCGTCCAGGCCGGTTCCCACACCAGATTGACATTGACGACACCGACGCCGGGAACGCTGGCGACGGCGTTTTCCACCATGGTCGGCAGTTCGCCGGCTGCGGGGCAATTCGGCGTGGTCAGCGTCATCATCACGTCGACGCTGCGGTCGTCCTTGAAGTCGACCTTGTAGATCAGGCCGAGTTCGTAGATGTCGGCCGGGATTTCCGGGTCGAACACCGTCTTCAGCGCGGCGACGATCTCGCTGCCGAGACGCTCGGTCTCCTCCGGCGGCAGTGCCGACTGGGTTTCCATGTTGGCGGTTTTGACTTCGGCTGTATCGGTCATGCGAACAATTCCCGCGCCTTGATCAGCGCCTGCACCAGATGGTCGACTTCTTCTCTTGTATTATACATCCCAAACGACGCGCGGCAGGTGGCTGTGACATTGAACCGCTCTAAAAGCGGCATCACGCAATGGGTGCCGGCGCGGACCGCAATGCCCTGCCGGTCGATCACGGTGGCCACATCATGAGCGTGGGCACCCTTCATCTCGAAGGAGATCACCGGGCCCTTGCCACGCGCCGTGCCAATCAGGCGCAGCGAGTTGATCTCGCGCAGGCGCTCCTGGGCGTAGGTCAGCAGATCGTGCTCATGGGCGGCGATGCGCTCCTTGCCGATCGAATTGACGTAGTCGATGGCGGCGCCGAGCCCGATCGATTCCACGATCGCGGGCGTGCCGGCCTCGAATTTGTGCGGGGGATCGCCATAGGTGACCCAGTCGCGGGCGACTTCACGGATCATCTCGCCGCCCCCGTTGAAGGGGCGCATGGCGACCAGGTGCTCGTGCTTCGCATAAAGCACGCCGATGCCGGTCGGGCCATACAGCTTGTGGCCGGTGAAGACGTAGAAATCAGCGTCGATATCCTGCACGTCGATGGCCAGATGGACGGCGGCCTGGCTGCCGTCGATCAGCACCGGAATGCCGCGGGCATGCGCCAGCTTCACGACGTCCTTGACCGGCACGATGGTCCCGAGCGCGTTCGACATCTGCGTGACCGCAACCAGCTTGGTGCGCTCGGTCAGAAGCTTCTCGAATTCCTCGATCAGGAAATTGCCTTCGTCGTCGACCGGCGCCCATTTGATCACCGCACCGTGGCGTTCCCTGAGGAAGTGCCAGGGCACGATGTTGGAATGGTGCTCCATGATCGAGATGACGATCTCGTCGCCGGCCTTGATGTTCGGCTCGCCCCAGGACGACGCCACGAGGTTGATCGCCTCGGTGGCGTTGCGGGTGAAGACGATCTCTTCGGTACGCCTGGCGTTGAGGAACTTTGCGACCTTCTCGCGGCCGCCCTCATAGGCTTCGGTGGCGGTATTGGCGAGGTAATGCAGCCCGCGATGCACGTTGGCGTATTCGCTCTTGTAGGCTTCCGTCATGCGGTCGAGCACGGCGGTCGGCTTCTGGGCGGAGGCGGCGTTGTCGAGGTAGACCAGCGGCTTGCCATAAACCTTCATCGCCAGCGCCGGGAAATCTTCCCGCACCCGCGCAACGTCATAACCGCCATTCTTGACAGCCGGATGCATGGTCAACCCCTCGCCTCCAGCCAGCGCTGTGCCGCCGCGATCGCGAGTTCGCGCAAGCCGTCATTCACAATGGATTCAATCGCCTCACCAACGAAGGCCTGGATCAGCAGCGCCTGGGCTTCCTTCTCGGACAGGCCGCGGGCGCGCAGGTAGAACAGCAGGCTCTCATCGAGTGCGCCGGTGGTCGCACCATGGCCGCACGTCACGTCGTCGGCAAAGATCTCGAGCTCCGGCTTGTTGTCGGCCTCGGCGTCGTCAGACAGAAGTAGCGCCCGCGTCATCATCTTGGCGTCGGTCTTCTGCGCCTTGGGCTGGACTATGATGCGGCCCTGGAACACCGAATGGCCGCGATCGTCCACCACCGCACGGAAGATTTCCTGGCTGCTGCAATGAGGCACCGCGTGGTCCATGAACAGCGTGGTGTCGGCGTGCTGCTTGCCGTTGAGCAGGTTGACGCCGTTGGTCTCGACCCGGGATCCTTCGCCGGCAAAGGCGATGGTCGCCTGGTAACGGCTGACGCCGGCGCCCGACATCATGCCGAAGGTGTTAAAATGCGCATGCGCGCCGAGGCTCACCACGGCCGACGAAATGTTGAAAGCGTCGCGGCCGTCCTCGTTGAGGCGGACATGGTCGAGGCGCGAATTGTTGCCGATCGAAATGATCAGGGAGTCATGGACCTGATAGGTTTTGGCGCCATCGGCCGCGACATAGCTTTCGACCAGCGTCGCACCGGCGTCCTTGCCAAGCCGCAGCAGCGAGCGCGTGAACATCGCCGCCGGCACCGACCCACTGGCGATGTGGACGATCTGCAACGGCTGCGTCAGCACGACGCCGTCGGCGATCTCGATCACCACGCCGTCGGTCATCATCGCGCTGTTGAGCGCGATCATCGGATTGGAATTGTCTGATGCAAGCAACTGGGTCTGCAGCGCCGCGTCGCCGGTCTCCAGCGTCTCCCGCAGGGTGCGGATACTGACGCCCTTCTCCACGGCGCCGAGGTCGGAAAGCTTCGGTGCGAATACGCCGTCGACCAGCACCAACCTGCGCACGCCGTCGATCGCGTGCAACTTCACCGCGGCGGCAGCGCGTGACAATTCCGTCGCATCCGGCGCCGGCGCCAACGGCAGCACTTCGCGCATCAGTACGCGCAGATCAGTATATTTCCAGTCCTCGATACGCCGATGCGGCAGCCCCGCTTGCGCATAGGCCGCGAACGCCGCCTCACGCGCCGCGACAACCTTGCCGGCGCCCGGAAGACGGTCGCGTGCGATCGCAAAGCTGTCGCTCAGCGCGCTCCCGGTCTCGTTTTTCACCAAAGCCACGTTCATCACAAAATCCGTATCTTGCCCTCAGGCCGCGTCTTCGAACTGGGCGTAGCCGGAAGCCTCGAGCTCCAGCGCCAGTTCCTTGCCACCGCTTTTGACGACGCGGCCCTTCGACATCACATGCACGAAGTCAGGCACGATGTAGTTGAGCAGCCGCTGGTAGTGGGTGATGACGACCATGGCCCGGTCGGGCGAACGCAGTGCGTTGACGCCGTCGGCCGCCACGCGAAGGGCGTCGATGTCGAGACCGGAATCCATTTCGTCGAGGATGCACACGGCCGGCTCGAACAGCGCCATCTGCAGGATCTCGTTGCGCTTCTTCTCGCCGCCGGAAAACCCGACATTGACGCCGCGGCGAAGCATGTCCTGCGGGATGTTCAGGCGTGCTGCGACCTCACGCACTTTCTTGAGAAAGTCGGGCGTGGAGAATTCGCTTTCGCCGCGCGCCTTGCGCTGCGCGTTCAGCGCGGTGCGCAAGAAGTTCATGGTAGCGACGCCGGGAATTTCGACCGGATACTGGAACGCCAGGAACACGCCCTTGGCGGCGCGCTGGTCCGGCGACATCTCCAGCAGGTCTTCGCCCTTGAACAGGATTTCGCCCCCGGTGACTTCATAGCCGGGCTTGCCCGCGATGACGTGCGACAGCGTCGATTTGCCGGAGCCGTTCGGCCCCATGATGGCGTGCACTTCGCCCGGGTTCACCGTCAGCGACAGCCCATGGAGGATCTCACGCTCCTCGACACGCACCTGCAGATTTTTGACTTCGAGTAATGACATCAACATCCATCCTTCTCGTCATCCTGAGGTGCGAGCCGTTACGGCGAGCCTCGAAGGATGATCTCTCGTTTCGCAACCATCCTTCGAGGCTTGCTACGCAAGCACCTCAGGATGACGACCGTTATCCGACCGAACCTTCAAGGCTGATCGAAATCAGCTTCTGCGCTTCCACCGCGAATTCCATCGGCAGTTGCTGCAGCACGTCCTTTACAAAGCCGTTGACGACGAGGCCGACGGCTTCTTCCTGGCTCAGTCCGCGCTGCACGCAGTAGAACAGCACGTCTTCCGAAATCTTCGACGTGGTGGCTTCGTGCTCGAACAGCGCCGAGGAATTCTTGGCTTCGATATACGGCACGGTGTGTGCACCGCATTTGTCGCCGATCAGGAGCGAGTCGCAGGCGGTGAAATTGCGCGCCCCGGTCGCCTTGCGATGGGCAGTAACGAGGCCGCGATAGGTGTTTTGCGAAACGCCGGCGGCGATGCCCTTGGAGATGATCCGGCTCGTCGTGTTCTTGCCGAGATGGATCATCTTGGTGCCGGAATCGACCTGCTGGTGACCGTTCGAGATCGCGATCGAATAGAACTCGCCGCGTGAATTGTCGCCGCGCAGGATGCAGCTTGGATATTTCCAGGTGATCGCCGAACCGGTTTCGACCTGGGTCCAGGAGATCTTGGAATTGTTGCCGCGGCAGTCGCCACGCTTGGTGACGAAATTGTAGATGCCGCCCTTGCCTTCGGAGTTGCCGGGATACCAGTTCTGCACCGTCGAATATTTGATCTCGGCGTCGTCATGGGTGACGAGTTCGACGACCGCGGCGTGCAACTGGTTCTCGTCACGCTGCGGCGCGGTGCAGCCTTCGAGATAGGAGACGTACGAGCCCTTGTCGGCGATGATCAGCGTGCGTTCGAACTGGCCGGTGTTACGCTCGTTGATGCGGAAATAGGTCGACAGCTCCATCGGGCAGCGTACGCCCGGCGGCACGTAGACGAACGAGCCGTCGGAGAAGACGGCCGAATTCAGCGTTGCAAAATAATTGTCCGAGGTCGGCACGACCGTGCCGAGATACTTCTTCACCAGTTCGGGGTGTTCGCGGATCGCTTCCGAGATCGGCATGAAGATCACGCCGGCCGCTTTAAGCTCCTTCTGGAACGTGGTCGCGACCGAGACCGAATCGAACACGGCATCGACGGCGATCTTGCGCTGGCCCGGTCCTTTTTCAGAATCTTGACGCACGACGCCTTCCAGCACCTCGACTTCGCGCAGGGGAATGCCGAGCTTTTTGTAGGTTTCCAGGATATCCGGATCGATCTCGTCGAGCGAACCGATCGTCTTCTTCGGCTTCGGCGCCGAATAGTAATAGAGATCCTGGTAGTCGATCTTGGGATAGTTGACGCGGGCCCATTGCGGCTCGGTCATGGTCAGCCAGCGGCGATAGGCCTCCAGCCGCCATTCCAGCATCCAGGCCGGCTCGTTCTTTTTCGCGGAGATGAAGCGGACGGTGTCTTCCGACAGCCCCTTGGGGGCCTTGTCGGACTCGATAACCGTCTCAAATCCATATCGATACTGGTCGACGTCGATCTGCCTGACGCGATCGACCGTCTCTTGTACGGCAGCCATTCCATCCTCCGCTCGCGGTTTCAAGGACCGCGGTGGATCAATCCGCTAGGTCTGGAGCCCGAGTGGGGTCCAGCGCTTTGGTTCGGCGCGCCTTCCTTCCGTGAACCGGAACGACACGCGCTTAGAACCGTTCAACCTGTGTTTCGTCGTCCCTTAAGTAAGGTATTGGCGAGCTTTCGCCAAGCCTTGAGGGCCAATTCAATCTCTGTCTGTGACGTAGACCACCCCAGACTGAACCGCACGGCTCCCTGCGCCAGTTCCCGGCCCTGCCCCATGGCGTCCAGGACATGCGACGGCTGGACCTTGCCCGAGGAACAGGCCGAGCCCGACGATACCGCAATACCGGCGAGATCGAAGCCGATTACGGCGGTTTCGGCCTTGAGGCCGGGAACCGTGAACAGCGTCGTATTGGGCAGCCGCGGCGCGGTCTCCGAGAACACGATCATGTCAGGCGTCTGCTTCAGGCCGTCCTCAAGGCGATTCCTAAGGTCCTGCAGGCGTCCGGCGTCGACTTCCAGAGTCGCCATCGCGGCCCTGGCGGCGGCACCGAACGCCGCAATCCCCGCGACATTTTCGGTGCCGGCGCGGCGCCCGAGCTCCTGCCCGCCGCCGCGCAGCAACGGCTCCAGCCCCTGCACGTCCTCGGCCAACACGACGGCACCGACGCCCTTGGGACCGCCGATCTTGTGCGCCGAAAGCGTGACAAGATCGGCGTCCATTACCTTGATATTAAACGGAATTTTACCGAGCGCCTGGATCGCATCGACATGCAGCAGGCCGCCGGCCGCATGGACGATATCAGCCACCTCCGCCACCGGCTGGATGGCGCCGGTCTCATTATTCGCCAGCATCACCGACACCAGCGTCGGCGGGCCGTCGGTCAACAGCGCGCGCAAATGATCGAGGTCGATCAGGCCCGCGGCCGTGACCTTGATGGTCCCGATCGTATCGGGCGAAAATCGTCCGCCCGACAGCACCGAGGCGTGTTCAATGGCCGACACCAGCAGCCGCTGAACCGGCTGACCCGTGCCC
>JBOHIT010000290.1:0-4806 GCA_050726155.1 Bradyrhizobium sp. | reverse complement strand
GGGCTACCTTGCCTGAAAGCTTCTTGGTCATTGGATTTCTCCGTTGCTTGAATTCCGATGGCCATTGGATATGCCTCCCGCTGTGGTATATAAATAGAAACTATCGAAACTCATTGTTTCCAAATTTTTACGAAGAGGCTCGTAAAATGGCAAAACTCCCGGATTTTGAAGCACTTGCGATTTTCGCGAAAGTCGTGGAATTGCGCTCGTTTGCGGGGGCCGCGACCGAGCTCGCGCTGTCCAAGGCCACGGTGTCGAAAGCGGTCAGCCGGCTCGAGCAGCGGCTCGGCGCGCGGCTGTTCAACCGCACCTCGCGGCGGCTGGCGCTGACCGATGCCGGACAAAAGCTGGCCGAGCGGGCGACGCAGCTATTGGTCGATGGCGAGGCGGCCGAGAACGAGACGCTGTCGCAATCGACGGCGCCGCGCGGGCTGGTGCGGCTCGCGGTGCCGATGACGTTCGGGGTCAAGGCGGTGGCGCCGCTATTGCCGGAATTCCTCGAGCGGTATCCGGAAGTCTCGATCGACCTGCATCTGAGCGACGCCACGGTGGATCTGATCGGCGAGGGCTTTGATGCCGGCTTGCGCATCGCGCGGCTGCCGGATTCTTCGCTGATCGCGCGGCGGCTCTGCGCGATGCCGCGCTACACCGTGGCGGCACCGTCCTATCTCAAGCGCCACGGCCGGCCGACGCATCCGATGCACCTCGCGCAGCATAAATGCTTCGGCTACGCCTATCTCTCGACCGCCGGCGTGTGGCACTACACCAACGCATCAGGCGAACAGGCCAGCGTGCGTCCGGCCGGGCAACTCCGCGTCAACAATGGCGAAGCGGTGCTGCCGTCGGTGATCGCCGGGCTCGGCATTGCCGATCTGCCGGACTTCATCGTCGGCGACGCCATCGCATCCGGCGAGGTCGAAGTGATCCTGAAAGGCTGGAAGCAGCCGGAGGGTGCGGTGCATCTGGTAACCCCGCCCGGCGGCCCGCGCCCCGCCCGCGTCGAGGTGCTGGCGGAGTTTTTAGCCAAGCATTTTGCCAAGGCGAAGAAGAAGTGAACTTCGTAGGGTGGGCAAAGCGAAGCGTGCCCACCATTCTAGCGCGATATAAGAGATCATGCCGCAATACCGACGCGCGAACATCGATGGCAGCACCTTCTTTTTCACGGTGGTCCTCGCCGATCGATCCAGCACATTGCTCGTTCACGAGATCGAACGTCTACGAAAGGTCTATCGACTTGTTCGTGAGCGTCGTCCGTTCGAGACTGTCGCGATCTGCATCCTGCCGGACCACATCCACGCGATCTGGAGCTTGCCTGAAGGAGACGCAGATTTCTCTACCCGCTGGAGCCTGATCAAGAGTGGCTTCTCTCGTGGCCTTGAAGATGAACCGCGATCTCCCAGCAAGATCGTCAAGCGTGAAAAAGGCATCTGGCAACGTCGCTACTGGGAGCACGCGATCCGCGATGACGCGGATCTCGAGAGGCACGTCGATTACATTCATTTCAACCCGGTAAAGCATGGGCATGTCACGCGCGTCGCCGATTGGCCGCACAGCAGTTTCCATCGATATGTCGAGCGTGGCGAACTGGCTGCCGATTGGGGTGGAGATATGAGGGATATCCAAGAATCGTTCGGAGAGTGAATGGTGGGCACGCTTCGCTTTGCCCACCCTACGATTTAAGGCTAGGCTATCTCCAACAACCAAAACAAAAACTCCGGGGGAAATACCAATGAATCGTCGGGAACTGCTGAAAGCCGCCGCGGTGCTGCCGCTGGCGCAAACCGCACTCTCGCCTGCGGCGTTCGCGCAAAGCGCGGCCTATCCCTCGCGCAACGTCACCATGATCGTGCCGTTTCCGCCGGGCGGGCAGGCTGATCTCGCGGCGCGTCCGATCGCGCAGGCGCTTGAAAAGATCCTCGGCAAACCCGTGATCGTCGACAACCGCGCCGGGGGCGGCGGCGGATCGGTCGGCAACGCGGCCGCGGCGCGGGCCGAGCCCGATGGCCATACGTTGTTGATGACGCTGTCGTCGCTCGCCGTGCTGCCGGAAGCCGACCGGTTGTTCGACCGGCCGGTGGCCTACGAAGTGTCGCAGTTCGTGCCGGTCGCGCGCGTGCTCGCCGATCCGACGCTGCTGGCGGTGCCGGCCTCGGCGCCGTGGAAGACGCTGCAGGATTTCGTCGATGACGCCAAGAAACGCCCCGGCGAAATTCCCTACGGGTCGTCGGGCCCCTACGGCACGCTGCATGTGGCGATGGAAATGTTCGCGGCCAGCGCCGGCATCAAGCTGCTGCACGTGCCGTTCCGCGGCGCCGGTCCTGCTTTGACCGCGTTGCTGAGCGGCACAGTGCAGGCATTGGCCTCGGCGCCGGGCACGCTGAAGCAGCAGGTCGATGACGGCAAGATGCGCGTGCTTGCGAATTGGGGCGCGGCGCGCATCGCAAGTTTCCCCGATCTGCCGACCTTCAAGGAACTCGGCTACAAGGACGTCGAGTTCTACATCTGGGCGGGAGTATTTGCGCAGAGCGCGTTGCCGGCGCCGATCATGACACAGCTGCGCCAGGCGATGGCGCAGGCGGCGAAGGCGCCCGAGGTGATCAAGGTGTTTGAAACCGCGGGCAGCCCGGTCGCTTACATGGATGCGCCCGAGTTCACAAAATTTGTCGCCGACGACAGCGCGCGGCTCGTCGCCGCGGTGAAGAAGATTGGCAAGGTGGAGTAGGGAACTTCGTTCACATTTTTTTGCATTTTTTTTGTCTCGGCGAACGTTGCTTGGCCGCATTCATTGGAGAGTTTCGCGAACTCCACTTGAATGAAAGGACCGCATATGGCCGCGCCACGCATCGTGCTCAGCCTTGCCTTCGCGATCGGAAGCGTTGGCACCCTGCCATCAGCCGCATTCGCGCAGGAATACCGCGGAACCTGGGAACAACAGATGGCATGCACGCCCGATGTATGGCGGTTGTGCAGCGATCAGGTTCCGGATGCCAGCCGGATTACGGCGTGTCTACGGCAGAACACGCCGCAGCTCTCCAATAATTGCCGCGCGGTGTTCGAATCGCAGGCGAATGCGCAGCAGCCGACCTCACGCGCGCCACAACAGCAATTGGCACCGCGCGGCCGTGCGCCCCAGCAACTACAGCCCCAGCCGCTGCAGCCGAGACCCCTTCAAGAAGACGACGAATAAGCCGGCGCGTCCTGGTTTGGCCTGGCCTCGCAGACATCGACCCATTCGGCCGCGGTTAGTTCCGCCATCCGATCAGGCGTGATGCGCACCGCGCTGTGGGTCGAGCCTGCCGCCGGAACCACGACGTCGAACGCCCTGAGCGATACGTCGCAATAGACCGGCAGCGGCGTCTTCAGCCCGAACGGACAGACGCCGCCGACCTCATGGCCGGTGATTTCGGCGACCTCGTCAAGGCCGAGCATCTTCGGCTTGCCGCCGAACTGGGCCTTCACCTTCTTGTTGTCCATCCGCGAGGTGCCGGCGGCCACGATCAGGACCACGCGCTCGCCGATCCGCAGCGAAAGCGTCTTGGCGATCCGCGCCGGCTCGACGCCATAGGCTTCGGCGGCAAGCGTCACGGTGGCCGAGCTCACGGTGGATTCGATCACCGTAATATCGGGCGCCTTCTCGGCGAAGAAGGCGCGAACGGATTCTAGGCTCATGCTATTGGATTCCACGCGAGGCCGCGATGGCGGCGCGTTCCGAATAGCCAACAGCGATCAGGTCGTCAATGCGGCGACGGCGCGGGACCGCCTGACATCCGGCCCCCGGCGGAATTACTCAGCCGCCGCGCGACGCTCCAGCACCTGGAGGACATCCAGCGGATCGGTGCGGCGGCGATAGTCGACGCTGGTATCGGCGAACATGATCCGTCCGTCCCGACCGATCACATAGGTCGCGGAGAGCGGCAGGGCCCACTCGTCCGGAGAACCGTTCTTGCCAGGAATATCCAGTTTGAATCCATCATACACGGCGCGCAGTTCATCGGTGAACGCATAGACCAGGCCAAACGACTTGCCGACCCTTTGTCCGACATCGCTCAGCACCGGAAATGCGAGGGCGTTCTTTTCCGTGGTGCTGACGGTGTCGTCCGGCTTCTCCGGGCTGATCGCAACGAGGCTCGCGCCGGCTGACGTGATGCGGGACAGCACGGCCTGATACGCCTTGAGTTCCAGGTTGCAGTAAGGACACCAGCCGCCGCGATAGAACGTCACGACAACGGGTCCTTTTGCCAGCTGCGCGGCGAGGTGAAAGAGCAGGCCACTGGCATCCGGCAACACGATGTCAGGCGCCTTGTCGCCAACCTGCTTGGCATTTTTGCCTATCCAGGATTCGGCCAGCAGGGCGATATGGCGTTCCATCGCCGCCTGGCGTTCCGGCGGCACGCGTTGCTTCCAGCCGGCCAGAAATTCGTCGAGTTGCTGCGATAGGGTCGTGGACATCTGGTCGTCTCCTCGGTGTCGGATAAGTCGCTGCGGATGCGCCTATTGCGTGCTCAGGTCGCTGACGCCGGCCAGGAATTTTTCAAGCGCATTGGCTGCATCGTCCGGCACGGCCAGGCCATGTCGCGGATAGATTTTCTTGGCGCTGTACCCGCTCGAATTGTAGGTCAACCAGACCTTGCCCTGGTCGTCCTGCCAGACCAGCACCTTCATCGGAAGATCGATGGCGAGCGTTGCGCTCCTGGTCATCGGCGGGGTTCCGGCTTTCGGGTTGCCGAAAATGATGACCGTTCGCGGCCGCATGTCCAATCCGGACTCCTTCGCCGCGGCGGCGTGATCGATGCGGCTGAAGATCAC
>JBOHIT010000289.1:0-4956 GCA_050726155.1 Bradyrhizobium sp. | reverse complement strand
GCGTTGCGCGGCGGCATGCATCGCGTCGGTATCGAGATGGCGCGGCACCCGCCAGGTGCGGCCGATGTCGAGCGCGAGATTGGCGCGATGATTGGTGATGCGATAGCGGTAGTGGCGCTTGATGGCGGAGAACCGCGCCTCGAAATCGTCGGCCACGATCTCGGCGCTGAGCACGCCGATCGGATGCGGCCTCAAGTGCGCGTTCAGCCCGTCGCGAAAGCGCCCCGGCACGAAATGCTTTTCGATATCGCAATGGGCCACCTGGCCCAGCGCATGCACGCCGGCATCGGTGCGCCCCGCGCCGTTGACGCGCACCTGCTCGCCGCAGATCGCCTTGACCGCGGTTTCCAGCGCGCCCTGCACCGTCGGCGCGTTGTCCTGGATCTGCCAGCCGCTAAAGGGCGTGCCGTCATATTCGATGATGAGTTTGTAGCGGGGCATCAGTCGAGCCGCGCCGGCGGCTTCAAGGGCGTACCACGCAGAAAATCCGCCGCCTTCATCGGCGCCTTGCCGGCGCGTTGCAGTTCGAGAATCCGGATCGCACCGTCGCCGCAGGCAATCGCCAGGTGCTCGTCAAGCACGTCGCCGGGCGCGCGTGCACCCTTCGCCGGCTCACAGCGCAAAATCTTGATGCGCGCGGCTTCGTCGTCGAGCCAGGCCTCGCACCAGGCGCCGGGAAACGGCGACAGCCCATGGATATGCCGCAGCACCTCGCGCGCCGGCCGGTTCCAGTCGATCCGCGCCTCGGCCTTCTCGATCTTGGCGGCGTAGGTGACACCTACATCGCTTTGCTTCTTCAATTGCAGACCGCCGCGCTCCAGTCCGCCCATCGCGCGCACCATCAGGTCGGCGCCCAAGGGCGCCAGCGCGTCGTGCAGGTCGGCAGCCGTCATGGTGTCCGAAATCGGCAGCCGCTCCGCCATCGCGACATCGCCGGTATCGAGGCCGACATCCATCTTCATCACCATCACGCCGGTCTCGGCGTCGCCCGCCATGATGGCGCGATTGATCGGCGCGGCGCCGCGCCAGCGCGGCAGCAGCGAGCCATGCAGGTTGAAGCAGCCAAGCGGCGGCGCATCGAGAATGGCCTGCGGCAGGATCATGCCATAGGCGACGACGACGGCAGCCTCCGCGTTATGCGCGCGAAACGCTTCAAGCGCTTCCGGCGTTTTCAACGTGGTCGGCGTCAACACGGATATGCCGAGCCGCCGCGCTTCCTGCTCGACCGGGCTCAGTTGCAACTTCATGCCGCGCCCGGCCGGCTTCGGCGCGCGGGTGTAGACCGCCGCGATCTCATGGCCATGGGCCACGAGTTCCAGCAGCGTCGGCACCGCGAAATCGGGCGTGCCCATGAAGATCAAGCGGAGAGGCATGTTGGCGGCGTTCCTACAGAAGTTCAATTTACTCCGTCATGGCCGGGCTTGTCCCGGCCATCCACGTCTTGATGCCGCAAAGAAAGGAAGTCGTGGATGCCCGGGACATCCCGCGCGAAGACGCGCTTCGCGCTTTAGCCCGGGCATGACAGCGGATAGAGCTGCAGCTACTCCGCCGCCCTTTTCGCGGCCTTGGTAAACTTCTTCATGACGCGGTCGCGCTTCAGCTTGGACAGATAATCCACGAACAGCACGCCGTTGAGGTGATCGATCTCGTGCTGGATGCAGGTGGCGAACAGGCCGTCGGCGTCCTCCTCATGCACCTTGCCATCCAGATCGGTAAAACGAATGCGCACCTGCGCCGGGCGCTCGACCGCCTCGTAATATTCGGGGATCGAGAGGCAGCCTTCCTCATAGACCGACAGCTCTTCGGACGAGGAGACGATCTCCGGATTGATGAAGACCCGCGGCTGCGGCTTCGTCTCGCCGTCCTCGGTCTTCTTGGCGAGGTCCATGGTGATCAGCCGCAGCGGCTGCGCGACCTGGATCGCCGCCAGCCCAATGCCGGGCGCGTCGTACATGGTCTCGAACATGTCGTCGGCGAGCTTGCGGATCTCCGCCGTCACCTTTTCGACGGGTTTGGAGACGAGCCGCAACTGTTTGTCCGGCAGGATGATGATTTCTCGTAAGGCCATGATGGGGCGATTTAAGCTGCTGGTTTGCCGCGGTCAATGCGCGGCGGAACCGGTTAAGGCGGCCTTAACCATGATTTTTAAGGCCGCGTTAACCACGAAAATTAAGGGCTCATTTACCATAAATGTTCCCTCTTCGTTCGTGTTAGCAAGCGAATCGGCTACAAGCAGGGCATGAACGAGATTCTTTTTGTGATCGGCGACCTGCCGATTCGGACGTCTGACGCGCTGATCGGCTTTGGCGTGCTGGCGCTGGTGCTGCTGCTGACGATTGCCGTCGTCATTGCCCGCTCCGGCCGCCGCGGCGCGGAACTGGCGATGGCGCAGGCGATCCGGGCCGACGAACTGGAAGAGCGCCTCAGCGAAATGCTGCGCGCGCAGAGCGAATCCACCGGCCGCGTCGATGCGATGGGACAGGCGCTGGCCGGCCGCCAGGCCGAGATGGCGCGCGCCGTCAATGAGCGGCTGGACTCGGTGACCCACCGGGTCGGCCAGTCGATGGAAGCCACCACGCGCAACACCATGGACAGCTTACGCGCGCTGCACGAGCGGCTCGGCATCATCGACAATGCACATAAAAATCTCACCGATCTGACATCGCAGGTGACCACCCTGCGCGACGTGCTCGCCAACAAGCAGTCGCGCGGCGCGTTCGGCCAGGCGCGGATGGAAGCGATCGTGCAGGACGGCATGCCGAAGGGCGCCTACGAATTCCAGTACACGCTCTCGACGGGCAAGCGGCCGGATTGCGTGGTGTTCCTGCCCGACCAGCGCCCGCTCTGCATCGATGCGAAATTTCCGCTGGAGGCGATGACCGCGCTGCATGACGCGCGCACCGACGAGGAGCGCAGATACGCCACTCAACGGCTGCGCGCGGACGTGATGAAGCATGTCAGCGACATCGCCGAGAAATATCTGATCACCGGCGAGACCCAGGACACCGCGCTGATGTTCGTGCCGTCGGAATCGGTCTACGCGGAGATCCACGACGGGTTCGACGACGTGATCCAGAAGGCCTATCGCGCCCGCGTCGTGCTGGTGTCGCCGTCGCTGTTGATGCTGGCAATCCAGGTGATGCAGCAGATCCTGAAGGATGCGCGCATCCGCGACGCGGCCGATCAGATCCGCAACGAGGTGATGCATCTCGGCGACGATCTGGCGCGGCTGCGCGAACGCGTCGTGAAGCTGCAGAAACATTTTGGCGATGTGAACGAAGACGTGCGGCAGATCCTGATCTCCGCCGACAAGATCGAAAAGCGCGCAGGAAGGATCGAGGAACTGGATTTCAGCAAGGCCGAGGCCCCGCCGGAAGCCCCCCGCATCGTCAAATCAGGCGCGCCGGAGCTGTTTCCCTTAGCCCGCAAGCTGCAGGCGGGGGAGTGAGCAGTCCGTAGGATGGGTAGAGCGCAGCGAAACCCATCGCCGCAAAGATGGTGGGTTTCTCTTCGCTCTACCCACCCTACGGGAGCCGGGCGATGACAGTATCATTTGTTGCGGCCGAATCTGCTAGCACTACGACATGACCTCATCGCCTGACGGCCAGCCCGAAGTATCCTACCGACCGCAACCCCGCGCCTCCTGGCGCGACAGCCTCGCCGTCTACCTGCAGCCACGCGTGCTGATCGTGCTGCTGCTTGGCTTCTCCTCCGGCCTGCCGCTGGCGCTATCGGGGTCGACGCTGCTGGTGTGGATGCGCGAGTCCGGCGTCGATCTCGGCACCATCGGCCTGTTCGCGCTGGTCGGCACGCCCTACACGCTGAAATTCCTGTGGGCGCCGCTGGTCGATGCATTGCACGTGCCGTTCTTCACCCGCACCTTCGGCCGCCGCCGCGGCTGGCTGGTGTTTTCGCAACTGCTGCTGATCGGCGCGATACTCCTGCTGGCGCTGACCGATCCGGCGCGCTCGCCGCTGTTCGTGGCGCTCGGCGCGCTATTGGTGGCAACGATGTCCTCGACGCAGGATATCGTGGTCGATGCGTTTCGCGTCGAGAGCCTGCCGGAGAGCGAGCAGGCCGCCGGCATGGCGTCCTATGTCGCCGCCTATCGCATCGGCATGCTGGTCTCGACCGCAGGCGCACTGTTCATCGTCAGCGGGTTTGAGGCCGCCGTCGGCATGCGCAGCTCGGCCTGGATGTGGGGTTATGTGGTGATGGCCGCACTGGTGCTGATCGGCACCTTCACGGCGCTCGCCGCCACCGAGCCCGAACAATCCGCCCGCGCGGAAGCCGCGACGCGGACCGAGACCGCGTTTACGCGCGTCCTCAACGCCGCGGTCGGCGCGTTCTCCGAATTCCTGACCCGGCGCGACGCCTGGGCCGCGTTCGCCTTTGTGGTGCTGTTCAAATTCACCGACGCATTTTCCGGCACCATGACCGCGCCGTTCGTAATCGACCTCGGATTTACGCGCAATGATTACGCGGCAATCGTCAAAGGCGTCGGTCTCGCCGCCACCCTGATCGGCGGCTTCGCCGGCGGGTTCGTGGCGCGGCGCTATTCGCTGGCGACGAGCCTCTGGATCGGCGGCGTGCTGCAGGCCGTTGCCAACCTGTCGTTCTCCTGGCTGGCGCTCGTCGGCGTCAACCAATGGGCGCTGGCGTTTGCGATCACGGCGGAGAATTTCACCAGCGCGATCGGCACCGTGATCTTCGTCGCTTATCTCTCGGCGCTGTGCCGCAACCCGCTGCATACGGCGACCCAGTACGCGCTGCTGACCGCGCTCGCCGCGGTCGGGCGGACGTATTTGTCCTCCGGCGCCGGCTACGTCGCGAAAGCGACGGGATGGCCGATGTTTTTTGTGATCTGCATGCTGGTCGCCATCCCAAGCCTGATCCTGCTGGCCTGGCTGCAGCGGCGCGGGCATTTCGATGAACTGGGGTCGGTGAAGGTTTGAT
>JBOHIT010000288.1:0-11786 GCA_050726155.1 Bradyrhizobium sp. | reverse complement strand
GAATATGCCACCTTCATGGTCGTGACCTGACTCTCCCTCACCGTGGCCATGTTTGCCGGGCGCGTGTCCATGGTCGACATGCTCATCAGTCTCCGTGCTCCTTTCTGGCTTCGCGGTAGTGCTGATTCGCAGTTTGTCGAGTTCCCCCCTGAGCGCCGCCTCCGAGGTGGTCGATCGATCGAACTCCACCCGCACGGTGCCGCTGGCGCTGGCTTCCGCCTCGATCACGCCGTTCAGCGTTTTCAGCCGCTCGGCGATGGACCGCGCCCGCCGTTGGTGTGGAATATTGAGCCGCCAGACCACATGCCCATATCTTTCCGAAATCTTGGCGCCTGCGGCGGCGACAAGTTCGCGGATACGCGGCAGCGGCAGGACGGTAGGGTCGTAATGAATGCAAAGCCGCGCCGCTGCGCCGTCCGCGCCCGCAACGACATGTGCGTTATCCACCGCTTCCCAGCCGGCGACCTGCGCGGTCAGCCGCGCAACGCAGGCGTCGGCGGCGTCGCTGACCTCCGGCAACAGGATCGGAATGTCCAGGCGAAGTTTCTCCATCATATTTGCCCATCCTTTTGCCGGCGCAGGTATCGGTCCTTCAGAAGGCTCTTTATAGACTATAGAGTCTGCTGGCGTAACTTAAGCCCGCAAATCAGCCTTCCGAGGCAGAGATTGGTTTCTCGCGCTATGAGCGCCGGACTTTCCCGCAACACCAACACGTACGCCATAAAAAATCGAATTTTCACAGCACGGCCGTTCGGGCCGGCCGGAGAAAGTCGGCACGGAACACCATGTAAGTGAGGGCGGTCGGCGGCAGATTCTTTGCCTTGCCCATCGCACGAGCTCAGTATTGAGCTTGGACTGTGGTACGCTTCCCGGCATCACCAAACGCTGAGGTCTCGTCACCACGCAGCGCATTTTCATTCCACTTGGAGGATAAGTGGATGGGTTTTCGAATCAGTATCATGAACCGCCGGAATAACTGTCCCAGCTGTCCGCGGCCCGGCCCCCCCCCGCGAACCCCGACAATGGGGGATTGTGCTGCTTTAGAAAGGAACTGCGATGGCAACGCCCCGCCAGATGGATATTGTGCGCCGCGCTTACCAGCTATGGGAAGAAGCCGGACAGCCCCAAGGCAGGGACCAAGAGTTCTATCTTCAGGCGGAGCGAGAATTGCAGGAAGGGCCCGACAAAGACAAGTCGTCCAATGACAAGCCGGCGTAGAGCGGGGCCGGAGATACTTGAGGCGCGCAGAAATTACAAAGTGATTTCAATAATATAGGAGTTCGTAGTTTTATTCTGCATGGCGCACCATCAAACTCGGTAGCACCGTCATCCCGAAGAACTTGCCGAGCAAATGCTCGTCCCGGCGTAGCCCGTCGGATGGTTCGATGGCGCGCCCGGGCACCATTCCCGAACAGATTTACGAAACGCGGGCCTGGGCTTGCCGCTCGGTTCGAAAGTGGACCGGATGTTGTCGTTTGAACCGATCATTCGGATCTTCTTGATTTGTGCCGCTCGGCGGGGCGTGTTGCATCAAGGCTGTCACCGGGCGAAGCCGGATGCCACGCATTTTTTGCGCTCACTACCGATTGCATTGACCTGCGATCAGCCGGTGTACTTGGGGGCCGCGGCCTCCACCCGATGGCCCACCCGATCGACGCAAGATTGCGCTCGCAGCAAACATGCATTGCGCTCACTGCGAAGACAGCATCCTCCCTGCTGTACCAAATACAGGACTGATCGGATCAGCGGCCGCGGTCGCATGACGACATCAGAAAGTACTCCGAGCGATTCCAGCAGTGCTGTCGTTCGAGGCACCATGATCCTGGAAGACTGTTCCGGCGTCGAACAGTAGGTAACTTGGAGAGATAGATGATCTTGAGGAAAACTTTGGTTGCCGCAGCGTGTTTGGCGGCGACCGCTGGGCAAGCGAATGCGTATGAGTTTGGTTTTGTGGGCACGGCGCAAGCGCCTGGCGTGACTCTTGGCAATGCTGCGGCAACGCCGCCGCCAGGTCTCTACATGTTCGATCGAGCGTTTACCTATCAGGCGCAAATTGTCGGGCCAGGAGCTCCGAATGTCGGTGGAAATGCGACGCCGGTTCACGCCGCGGTCGCGGCGAGCGGGCTCTTGTGGGTGCCAGGCTGGAACTTCCTTGGCGCATCATACGATGCAGTCATTGTCGCACCATTCATCATGCGCGATGCGGGTAATCCGGTGAATATCGCTTCGGCCGGAATGCACAACACCTTTATTGCGCCGGTTGAACTTAGTTGGCGACTCGGAGACAGCGGCTTCTTTGTCAAAGCTGGCCTCGGCATATACGTACCAGACGGCACGACGAGCGGTGTCAATGGATTGGGCAACGCCGGCAATCCCTGGTGGACGTTTCAGCCGAACGTGGTCTTTTCCTATTTCAAAGACGGTTGGAATCTGACGGCCAACATCTTTGAGGAGATAAACACCAAGAGCACGGTTACAGGGTACAGGGGCGGCGACATCCTGCATGCGGAGTTTACCGCAACAAAAACCATCGGTAACTGGACGTTCGGCCCGGTCGGCTATTACGTCGGTCAGGTCACCGATGACAGCTCGAGTGCTTTCTATGGCGGAGCCATCAACACCAACCGGTATAACGTCCTGGCCGCAGGTGGTCTGGTCGGCTACAATTTCGGGAAGGCGGCCTTGAATGTCTGGGCTCTGAACGAAATCTCTGCGAACGCTTCTGGCGGTACGCCAGTGGGTGGATTGGATAGCGCGACGTTTACCAAGGGGTTTTCCGTCTTCGCGAGCTTGAGCTATCGGCTGTGGGCTCCGGATGAAGCGCCGGCTCCCCAGAGGCCGAAGTTCCATAAATAGCAAGCGTCCGGTTGTCGGATTGATCGGTGGTCGTTGTTCCAAACACCTGGCAGCGGAGTGGTCAGCGCTGATTGCTGATCGCAGGCTCCGACCGACTATCTCTCACGGAACTGGTTTCTCCGATCGCGACGGCGGGTTTGCCCGCCGTCGCGGCAGCCAGGCTGCCGATCCTCATCCGCCAGACGATGGCGGTCGTGGCCGGATGTCGCCGGGTCTCATGCCGTAGGCGCTCTGAAAGGCCCGGTAGAACGTCGAGAGATCATCAAAGCCCCACGCGAATGCGATATCCGCGATAGAGCGGCCTGCGGCGGAGGGGTTGGCGAGAAGCGATTTGATCTGCTCGAGCCGTCTGCGTTTTACCCATTGCCCGAAGCTCACGTCCTTGAGCTCGAACAAAAGATGCAGCGCCCGCACCGACATTCCAAATCTGGCGGCGACCGCGGCGGGCGTCGTGAATTCCGGCTCGGCGAGGTGACTGTCGATATAGCGTAACACCCGCGCCAACTTGGCGTTGCGCAGCGCCTCGCGACCGTGCCCCTGCATTTCCGGTGCAATGCCGAGTGCAACAGCCACCAGCCGGCTGACGTTATCGGCAATGCTTTCCTCGGCGACTTCGTCCATCCGGCCAGTCTGTGTTGCCAGGGCACCGAGATAGCCCGATAGCACTGAACCGATCGGCTCCTCACGCCGCAGCCAGGTCATCACCAGTTGGTCGCTGTTCGCTCGCAAGGGGTCGAGCATTCGGCGGGGGATGCACCAAACCCGAAAATTGAAGCTGTCCAATGTGCTGGTAAAAAAAGGAATGTTTGGATCTGAGATCACGATGTCACCCGGCCCGGCGACGAACTCGCGCCCCGACTGGCTGATCCACGCCGAATCGGCGAGCTGACAGTAAACGTTGTACGTGTCGCTTGTCGCGCGCGCGATATCCTCGCGGCGCCGGGCGACAAGATGGCCTTCGCAGTCCAATTCGAAGATGTCCAGTCCGCCGAACCGACCCGCCGATATCTTGCCGCGGAAGTCTCTCCTGTTCTCGCGCTCGGGGGTCAAGGCATAGACATGTTGACAGACCGCCTCGCGCCATGAAGCGAACTGGTTCCGTTCTGCAACGACGTCGCTGTGCCACACAACGGTCATGGCCTGAGATCCGAAACGCGTTGTCATTCGTCGTCAATCAAAGCCGTGATCGATAGCCGTTCCAGGCCAGGGCTTCGGAGCGTGGCGTCCTGTCGCCATACAAAAATCCACGCATGCCGGCGTCAGCTTGCGAGACGAAATAACCGTGACGGCACTCACTGAAAGCTTCCTCGAATGTTTGTCCGGTCACCGATGATCCCGCATGCAGCGAGTTAGACCGTAAGGCCGAACTCTACGCGTTGCGTCGTCCTGCCGCGAGTGATGCAGTTCACAGTTGCGCGCCGCGCTGCGTTCTTCGATCATCCCGGCCTTGATCGATCACCGCCAACTCACCCCGCCACCAGCAACCGCAGCGTTGCATCGTATCGAATGCCCTGCTCGCCAACGAGGGCCATGGCATCGACCTTGGCGCCGGCATCGTTGTAGCTGCCGAAAAATCCGATGTGCTGGACTCGCGCCGCCATCGGCCGCCCGGTCGGGGTATGTTCCTGGCTGGTCATCTTGCCTTTCCAGCTTCCAGCAGAGCACTCGTAGTTGCCGGTGTAATAGACGTAGGCGTCGCCGCCATGTATCTCACCGTCGCGCAGGATCAGGACGCCGCCAACGTCCTCGGCCGCGCCATCGCGGGACTTCGCATGCAATGAATAGAGCCCGTTCTTGATCATGATGGTTTCCACGCCCGATCGCCGGCAAACTTCGCCGGCGCATACAAGCAACTCACCCACGCGACTTGCCGCTCCGGTGACTGCGATCTAAGCTTATAACCTGCGGACACCGACGAGGTCTTCCCATGTTGCCGATTCCCGCAGACATCTTTACCGAGCCCGACGACGTATCGCCGGACGGCCTGGCTAATCTCGGACCCCTGCGTCGTCTGGCGGGTGTCTGGCAGGCGGACAAGGGCGTGGACGTCAACCCCAAAGCCCAGGGACCGGAGCGCCGGATTTTTCGCGAACATGTCCGAATGGACCCGATCGATCCGCAGGCCAATGGACCGCAGCTCTTTTATGGCCTGCGCTACCACATCCACATCAACACGCCGGAAGAAGACATCACCTTCCACGATCAGGTCGGCTATTGGCTTTGGGAGCCCGCGACCGGTCTGATCATGCAAAGCGTGACAATTCCGCGGGGCCAGGTCTTGCTCGCAGCGGGCCACGCCAGGCCGGACGACCAGCGCATCTCGGTGACGGCGAAGCGTGGCGACACAAGTTACGGAATCTGCTCGACGGAATTCCTGGAACAGGCATTCCGCACCGAGAGTTACCGGTGTGACATCACTTTCAACGAAGACGGAAGCTGGACCTATGCCATTGCGACCGAGCTTCTGGTGAAGGGAAGGGACCAGCCCTTCAATCATCACGACACCAACACCTTGAAGCTTGTCGGGGCGCCGGCGCCGAATCCGCTGGCGGTCATCCTGAAGGATCGCGCGGAGAAGCAATAGGTTGCGGTGGCCTGCGCTGAAATTCCCGCACTGAGAATTGCAACGTCACCCAAATCAACCCGACGGCCGCGCCCGGCGTAGCCTTGGCGGAGTCGGGGCAAATCAGTTCGGTTTTTCGGAAATCGTGTCAAGTCCCGAAATCAAAAATATTTCGCTTTATCCGAAGGATGGATGTGTGGCAGATATTGCCTGTCCCGCCCGGCAAGAGGGGCGCTCGCGATCGCCACGAACGTGCGGTGGGATGCGGTGGACGCGGAGGTCACGACGGCGATCGTGGCTGACGCGTACGGTGAAGGCGTGTGGTCCTGACGCCCCGATGTTGGCGTCGACGGTGGCAAAAGTACATGGCTCACCGGGGAGAGCACGAAGTAAGCCGTAAAGCCATTGCGCAGGGAATGTCGGATGTTCTCCGCTGCCCTGTATGCTCGTGGGCGCACCTTCTTGTGCACATTGCTCACGAGACCGCGGGTGCAGCGCGCATCCGGCATTCCCTGCGCCCTCTGTTTGGAGAGGGCAAGGAATTCTGGCAAAGCTCGGACGCAATGCGTCGCGAGATCGCGAAGCTATATCCGTCGTCCCGGCCCCCGTGCGCAATTGCGCACTCGGCCGGGACGACGGATAAAGACACCGTGGCTGTTTGAAAACCAGATCAGAAACGATCCGCGGGCTTGTCGCGGCATACCTAGGCGGGCTTGCCACGCCGTAGCCCAGCGGGCGAAGGCGGGAGCACGAGATCGATCGCGTGTGCGGCAATCTTGCGAAGCTGGGCCTCGTCGCCGAAGGCGCGTTCGAGCACGGCCAGGCCGCGCGTCACGGTGGCGATGTGCAAGGCGGCAGCCTCGGCGTCGCCGGTGAACTCGCCGCGTTTGGCGCCCTCGGACAAGGCTTCCTGAACGAGAGCGGTGGCGCGCGCCACCAGATCCGCAAAAGCCTGGCGGGCGTTCTCGTCCAGCCCTTCGCCTTCGGCGGACGCCAACTCCATCAGTCCCCGCGTCGTAGGGCATCCGCGGGGCGGCGAGCCGGAGCGGAAGTTCTTGATGGTCAGGTCGAAAAACGCCGTGAGGCGCGCGCGCAGGGTCCCGGAGCCGAGCACTTGCTGCAGCGAGTCGAGATATTCGCTCGCATAGCGCTCATAGGCGCAGAGAAACAGCGCCTCCTTGCTGCCGAAGGCGTTGTAGAGACTGCCGCGCTGGACGCCGGCGTCGCGTGCGATGTCGGAGAGCGACGTGCCCCGCACCCCCTTGCGCCAAAATTGATCGAACGCGACGCGCAAGACGTCGTCATGGTCAAACTCTCGCGGTCTCACTTTTCCCTCCGCTTTCCCTCCGCGGTATCCGCCCAAACACGCCCCTCGCGCCGGCCAAAAAGTATTTGACACTACGTCAAGAACATGGTTTTCAACACCGTGTCAAAAACCAATAGGGGTTGATGCCTCATTTCGTCAACCGGGTGAACCGGCGGGAGCCGCCGACGCGCGTCCGCTCCGTGTCTGAAAGGGTCCACGATGCCGCTCATCAACATCTCGCTGCGCGCCGGCAAGCCGGAAGCCTACCGGCAGGCGATCTTCGATGGTCTCTATCGTGCGATGCGCGAGACGCTTGATGTCCCCGAAGACGACCAGTTCATGACCATCCGGGAGCATGACGCGGCGAACTTCCGCACCAGTACATCCTGCTATGGCGTCAACCGGACCCAGGATGTCGTCTATATCCAGATCACCGTGTTCGACACCCGCACGGCGGAACAGAAGAAGGCGTTGTTCAAGCGCACGGCGGAACTGCTCGGCGACAAGCCCGGCATCCGGCCGGAGAACGTGTTCATTGTCGTAATGGAGTCCGCGAAGGAGAATTGGTCGGTCGGCCACGGCGTCGCGCAATTCGCGTGAGATGACGGACCGCATGTCCGTCGCCGGCCGGTTCCGCTTTAATCTCTGAGGCGATCGATCACACCAAGGTCGTATTGGAGTCACGTTGCCGCGCTATGCCCTTGCCAACGGGAGTGCGCATGACCAAGATTTCGCCAATCGACTTCAATCCGGAACTGGTTTCAATGATGAAATCGGTGCTGGAATCTGCTTCGGCCCATGTCGACAGCGCGTCGGGCAAGCCCGCGACACCGGCGATCAAGGTGAAGATGGCGTCGCGCATCCTCGCGACCGCCGCGGCAGGCGTGACCGACGCCGGCCAATTGCAGTCGGCGGCGATTGAAGTGGGGCTCTGCACGGCGGATTGAGGCTCACGGCTTCAGAAATTGCCCGCGTCAGAAATTTGCCGCGCCGAGATCGTAGGAGCCGCGGCTGCCGCGCACGTAAACACGGGCGGCTGCGGCGCAGATCCTGTCGCGATTGGCGTCGAAGGCGTTCAGGCAGCCGGATTCGTCGAACTGCACGCCGGGCTGGATTCGCGCCAGCGCCGCTTCGCTGACATAGAACGAGGTCTCGATCGCGCTGTCATATCCCCAAAACCGCACGGCGCGCCGCGTCACGTCATAGGAGCGGCTATGGTTGGGAAAATCGATCATGCTGTTCACCAGTGGCCGTGACGGCGACCCCAATATCCGCCACCGCTACACACCACCAACACGAGCGCAACAATCAGGATCAATTCCATCGGAATTCTCCGGCGCCAACGGCTGTGTTCGCCGCGCACCAACAGGTTCCAACGGGCCATACGGGCCATTGTTCCCGGCCAGGCGGAATATACCGGCAGCTTCGCGGTGCCGCCGGCTCAGCCGCCGTACAGATAGTTCGGCAGCCACAGCGTCATGCCGGGCCAGATGTACATGAAGATCATGCAGACGATGACGATCAGCATGTAGGGCATCATGCCGGAGAAGATCTGGTTCAACGTGACGTGTTTCGGCGCCACGCCCTTCAGATAGAAAGCCGACATCGCCACCGGCGGCGACAGGAAGGCAGCCTGCAGGTTCACGAACACCAGCACGCCCCACAGGATCGGGTCGATGTTGAAGTGCTTGAGCATCGGCAGGAAGATCGGCACGAAGATCACGATGATCTCGGTCCATTCCAGCGGCCAGCCCAGGATGAAGATGATCGCCTGCGACAGGATCATGAACTGGACCGGCGTCATGTTGAGCGACAGCACCCAGCCTTCCAGCAGCGCCTGGCCGCCGAGGATCGCGAACACCGCCGAGAACAGCGCTGAGCCCACGAACAGCCAGCACACCATCGACGTGGTCTTGGCGGTGAGGAACACAGCCTCCTTGGTGCGCTTCCAGTCCAGCGTGCGGGCCTGGAACGCGAGCAGGAAGGCGCCGGCCGCGCCGACCGCCGCGGACTCCGTGGCTGTCGTGATGCCGAGCAGGATCACCGCCAGCACGACCGCGGTCAGGATGCCGAGTGGCATCACCGACGAAGTCAGCAGCCGCAGCACTTCGAACTGCTCGGCCTCCATGGTCCAGTAGTAATAGAGCAGCACCAGGCCGAAGAGGGCGGCGATGATGGCGAAGTAGGTGTAAAACTCCGGCGGCGGGCCGGTGTTCGTAGGCGCCGTGATGGTGCTCCGCAATTCGGCGCTGCCCATCTGCTGCAGCACTTCGGGCTCGGCCTTGGTTGCCGCGCCGGACCGGCCGCCGCCGAGCTCTTCCAGCTTCTCTTCGGCCGGCTGCTGCGGAGCCGCACCAGCACCCAATGCCTGCGGCGCGTCGTCGACCTTCTGCATCTGCGATACGGACGGTGGCGTCGGAGCGTCCGGCTGCTGGTGGATCACGACATACCACCAGGTCACCCACAGCGTCGCCGCCGTCAGCACCAGCGGCACCAGCGCAAAACCGAGATTCTTCAGCAGCATCGGGTAACCGATGCGCGCCCCGTCGGCGGTGATGTTCATGGCCTTTGCAGGCGCCAGCACGGCGGAAAGGAGTGCCGGCAGCATCTTGCGCGAATAGGCCTGCTGCAATTCGGCGACCCAGGGCCGGACCGGAATGCGGGTCTCGCTCTCGGGAAGCTTCGGCGCGATCTTCGGATTAATCAGCGCCCAGCCGATGATGTAGACGAGGTAGAGGAAGGCGAGGAAGAATCCCGGGAACATTGCGGCGGCATAGAGCTTCACCACGGATTGCCCGGCCACCGCCGCATAGACGATGATCATCACCGAGGGGGGGATCAGGATGCCGAGCGTGCCGCCGGCGGTGATGACGCCGGCCGCGAGCTTGACGTCATAGCCGGCCTTGAGCATCGGATTGAAGGCGATGACGCCCATCAGCACCACCACGGCGCCGACCAGGCCGCTAGCGATGCCCCAGAAGGTGCAGACGATCAGGGTGGCGACCGCAAGCGAAGCGGGGACGCGGCGGAACGCGAGCTGGATCGAATAGAACATCTTGTCGACCAGCGCGCCGCGCTCCATCACGTATCCCATCAGCACGAACAGCGGGATCGAGATCAGGACGTCATTGGTCATCGCGCCGTAGGTGCGTTGCACCATCAGGTCGAAGATGTGGTTGTCGGCCCAGGCCTCGCCGCCGCGGTAATAGGCGAAGAAGCCGAAGAACATACCGAGGCCCATCAGCGTGAACGCCGTCGGGAAGCCCATCATGATCACGACCACGATGAGGCCGAGCATTAACAGTCCGAGTGCGGGATCGCTCATCGCTGCAAATCCCCGCCCATGCCGCGCTGCCGCGCGCTTTCCTCGATATTCTGCGCGTGCGCGATCGCATCCCGGCGCGATTCGTCATCGACATGCTCGCTGTGCGCCAGCTGCTCCTCGACCACGTCGATCTCGTTGACGTCCTTGAGCCGGCTCGGCCAGGCCCCGGTCTTCAGGCAGATCACGCAGCGCATGATCTCGGCCGCGCCCTGCAGCAGCAGCAGCATGCCGGCGAACGGGATCATGAACTTGAATTGCCAGACCGGGGGCCCGTCGGCGGTCACGTTGGAATGCTCGTTGATGCGGTAGGAGGCCGACGCATAGTCCCAGCCGGCATAGGCAAGGGCTGCGATGCCGGGCAGGAAAAAGACGATGTAGAGCACGAGATCGAGCGACGCCTGGGTGCGCGGCTTCATCGAAGAATAGAGGAAGTCGCCGCGGACATGGGCGTTCTGCGCCAGCGTGTAGGCGCCGGCGATCATGAACAGGGTGCCGTACAGCATGTTGGAAGCGTCGAAGATCCATGCCGTCGGCATGTTGAGGATGTAGCGCTTGAACACCTCGGCGCAGACCAGCGCCATCAGGCCCACGATCAGCCATGCGGCGGCCTTGCCGAACCAGGTGGAGATGCCGTCGATCGTATGCAGTAGGCGCTGCGCGTTCATCTGGGGTACGGCCGCTTTCGAGGTCGTTCTAACGATATGCCGACAATAGAATGCATCATCCGGGATTTGACCATCCCGGATGATGCTTTACTTGCGAAGATTATTGCGTCAGGTCTTCTTCTTGGCGTTCGGGCCGAAGTAGTGGTTATAGGCCATGCGGCGATTCACCACCGTATCCTGCTCCCACTGCGTCGCCCGCTTGGCGAATGCCAGTTGCGATGCGACAATTTCCTTGAACAGCGGGTTATCGGCAGACTTCTTCTCGATGACCTGATCGTAGATGTCCAATTGCTTCTGCAGGACCGAGTCGGGTGTCTTGTAGAACTTGACCTTGTCCTTGGTCTGCATCTCCTCGTAGTCCTTGGAATAGCGATCGATCGCCTTCCAGGCCATGTCCTGACCTGCCGCATCGACGGCATTCGCGATGATCGCCCGCATCTTCTCCGGCAGGGCGTCATATTTGGTCTTGTTGAACATGATCTCGAACTGCTCGGCGTTCTGGTGGTAGCTTTGCAGCATGCAGACCTTGGACACGTCCGGGAAGCCGAGGATGCGGTCGGACGAGGCGTTGTTGAACTCGGCGGCGTCGAGCAGGCCACGGTCCATCGCCGAGACGATTTCGCCGCCCGGCAGCGCGTTGACCGCGGCGCCGAGGCCGGTGAACACGTCGATCGAAATGCCGACCGTCCTGAACTTGACGCCTTGAAGGTCCTCCGCCTTGGTGACCGGCTTCTTGAACCAGCCGAGCGGCTGGGTCGGCATCGGTCCATACGGGAACGAAACGACGTTGGCGTCGATCGAGGCATACAGCTTGGCCAGCAGCTCCTTGCCGCCACCATATTTGTGCCAGGACAGCAGCATGTTGGCGTCCATCGCATAGCCCGGGCCGGACCCCCACAACGCCAGCGCGTTCTGCTTGCCGTAATGGTAGACCAGCACGCCGTGGCCGCCGTCGAGCGTGCCCTTCGACACCGCGTCGAGCAGGCCGAAGGCGGGGACGACGGCGCCGGCCGGCAGCACTTCGATCTTGAGGTCGCCGCCGGTCATGTCGTTGACCTTCTTGGCGTAGTC
>JBOHIT010000287.1:0-12035 GCA_050726155.1 Bradyrhizobium sp. | reverse complement strand
CTTTCGCGCTATCTGAACGGCACCCGCGGCACGACGCTGACCAATTGCCTGCGAATCGCGCGAGCGCTGGGATACCAAACCAAATTAATGCTCGAGAAGGCCGACGTCACCGAGGCTCCTCGCAGGTTCTGTCAGGTTTGACGATCACCCCGCATAAAGTACGGCGCGGACCCCCTTCGATGACGGTTTCTTGGCTCTCTTGTCGTATCGGGTGTGATCCAAAGCCCGACCTCGCTCGTTCTTGTGATACTGCAATCATGAGGTGGACAGGAAAGCGTGACCGTTCATACCAACATTCCTTTCGATCCCGCGGTCAAGCCAAGTCGCGAAGAGGTCGAGGCCGCATTCCGGACAATTATCCGCTGGTCCGGGGACAATCCGGACCGGCCAGGACTACTCGAAACACCCTCACGGGCTGCGCGGGCCTTCGAAGAATATTTTTCCGGGTACAATCAGGACCCTCTTAAAATACTCAACAAGACATTTGACGAGACCAGCGGATACGAGGAGATGGTCATTCTCCGCGGAATCTCCTTCGAAAGTCATTGCGAACATCATATAGCTCCGATCCTCGGGCGCGCGTGGGTCGCCTATGTTCCCAATGGCCGCGTCGTTGGTATCTCAAAATTAGCACGCGTCGTCGAAGCCTATGCGAAGCGATTCCAGATTCAGGAGCGAATGACCGCCGAGATCGCGGCCGCCGTTCAGGATTCCTTGCAGCCACAGGGGGTAGGCGTAGTTCTCATGGCCAGCCACCATTGCATGTCGAGCCGGGGCATCCACAAGGCGGGATCGGACATGGTTACGAGCTGCATGCTCGGCTGCTTTCGTGACAACCCGGTAACGCGCCAGGAATTCATGGGTATGATAGAAGCCTAGACCTTCCACTTAATAGAATTCGTTTGTGCTCAAAAGACCCTATTTTTTGGGATTACTTTTGAAAAGTTGGAAATGGCGCCGATCATCGGTACATTGTGTCTAAGTGCCCTACACCACTTTAAGTCGAGGTGATAACCGTTGTGCATGGAGACAAAGTTCACTTTTATACACGCCTCCGGAACGACTTATTACCTTGCACGTAGTGTTTTAATTGCGAGGGGCATTGCGGGTATGGGAGTGCGCATTGAACAGTGCAGTTGCGATCCTGGTCGTCGAGGACGATCCCCAGATCCGGGCCATTGTTGAGGAAGCCCTTTCCGAAGGTGGGTTTGAAGTAGCTGTTGCCTCCTCGGGAGAGGAGGCTATCGCGCTATTGACTGCGAACAACAGCGATTACCGCGCGCTCGTGACGGACATCGGTCTACCAGGCAGGTTGAAAGGCTGGGACGTCGCGCAACGGGCGCGAGAGGTGGAGCCACAGTTTCCGGTGGTTTATATGAGCGGGGAGCACGGCGCCGACTGGACGTCCAAGGGGGTTCCTAACAGCGTCATGTTGGCTAAACCGTTTGCACCTGCGCAACTCGTTACCGCGATCTCGAATCTCCTCAATGGTAGCCTTTCGGCCTAGGCTTCGTGTTTGGCTAATGGCCTAGGGTCGAAATGAGCAAATCGACATCGCCATAGTTTGACGGCGTTTTACCTATTTGAGCTCGCACCTCCAACAACGCGCGCCTAATCCATGTCTTTATGGTGTTGACCGGCACGCCATATAGTTCGGAAAGCCGGTTCCGGCTTTGGCCGTGAATATAAGCTGCAATCACCAGTTGGCGCCGTGAGGGCTCCAAGGTCTGCAACGCGGTAAAAATGCTTTGCTGGAACTTGATAGTTTCGCTTTCGTTTTCGCGAACTTCGATGCTTTCGAGCGCCGTCGGAATGTCTGCCGGAAAATCCAACATGACGGAATGGTCGGAGTAGACTTCTCGTGCAGGTTTTCTTGCGACATCGATCGCGAGATTTCTAGCAATTGTTATCATCCACATCATGGGCGACCCCAGTGACGAACGGTACGCGTCCGCGTTCAGCCATATGCGGACATAGACTTCCTGCAGGATTTCATCCGCGAGATGTCTGCGCCTGACGACCAACAGGACCGTGGAGAACAGTTTGCGTTTGGTAACGGCATACAGCTTTTCGAAAGCCGCTTCATCCTTCCGGGACATCCGCAGCAGAAGCCGTTCGAGTTCGCCTGAAGTGGACTGTCCCGGTTTGCCGCCCATAGCCTTCACCGATCTTAGCCTCGAGCCGCCCGCCAAAGACGCGCCAAGAGATAGGCTCTCCGAAGTCGTCAATTATGTCAACTAAAGTTTACATATGGCGGACGTGACACTGTGCGAGCATCCGTGCGTTTAGAGAGATATTATAATACATTCAATAGTTTGACCTTGGTTGCCGCGACTCGCGAGGAACTCGCGGTAGACCGCAGGAACCAACGGCCTGCGTCAAGCTTGTCATGCATGAGTTACAACTGGAGGCATTCATGCAAGGCGACAACCCAATCAGCTGGCTGATGTTTTTCACCCTCGCGGCAACGACGTTCATCATCGCTGGCTCTTTTATCTACTTCCTGCGATCGCGAACCAACCGGGAGATCGCAGCGGAAGCGCTTGAAGGCAATGGTTCGCGCGTCGGTGCAACGCCGAACGGCGCTGGACCTGAGCTGATCGGATTTGCGGTCATCAGTCTTGCAGTGATGGGTCTGCTGGCCACGGGCTACGCGAGCAAGTCTCGCGTCGAGACGGCTGCAGTAACGACGCCAGTGGGCCAAACGACCGGTATGTCTCAAGGCATGGCGCAACCCGCGGGTTCGTCCAACCAGCCAAAGACTTATCAACCTGCCAATCCTGCGCCGGACACGCGATCCTCCCCGACGTCATCTGACACCGGCATTGGCAATGAAAATGGCTCAACGGGGCAGCCGAAGTAAAACAAATCCTCACCACCTCGACCGGGAGCCTTTGCTCCCGGTCTCTCTACATCCCCACTAAGCTACGTGTTCGCTTGCAGCCTTTTGCGATTCCATATTCGCAATCTTTTCAATGATACGTTCGCGTTGCCCCGACAAGAGGTTGGCAACACTGGGTGTCGCTCCCAACTCTTTGAGAGCGTCGTCATATTTTGAGACGTTTCGTTTCTCGCCGTCGATCAGGCCGGGTAGCACGCTTTCATCCAGGCCGTTGAAGATGGATCGCACATCCATGATCGTTTCGTGAATCACGGTCATGAACGATCCCTTCTCATCCGGAATTTCATTGGCTCTCGTGAGTTCGCGCGTTAGCTCTTCAGCATTGAGTTCATGAAGGGCAATCATCTCGCGGAATAATGGCGTCATTCCCTTGCCATCGGCCTCTTTGAGGGCCTCCTGGTAGCCATTGCGAGCGTCTATCGCGCTGGTGTGAAGCGACTTCAAGTGATCCACGATTTCGTTGTTCAAAAATGCCTCCTGTGATGATCTATTTTTCAGCGTGCGCGTCCTGGAAAACGCCGCTGTTCATCAACCGGGACAATACGCGGTTGTTCCGGGCCGAAGGTTTGAGGTTAATGTTGCGGCCGTTCGCCGCTTCCAGGTTCTATGCCATAGGGCTTGACCAGCGCCCACACATGAGCTGGCACCATATTCTTAAGGCGCTGCGGATATTGCCGGCGCAGGTGCAGGATGGTTTCGACGGCCTTCATCTCGACCCGGGCGCGCGCGAATTCGAGGCCGCGCGGTCCGATCTTCGGCATCAGCCAGCCCACGATCGGCCGCAGCCAATCCGGCATGCTGCGCAAGGGCAATCCGCCGGCAGCTAGCTCGACGTTCTTCAGAAAGCCCTTCACAGGTCCCGCCCGCTTGCCGGCACTGCCAGGTTCGGACAGTTTGACTTCGTTTCCCAACAAGCCGAGCAATTCCTCGCCGCGCAAATTGCGCACCAGCAGCCACTGTTCGCCCTGGCCGCCCATGTACCCGACGGTGATGTCGGCTAGTACGTTGGTGTAATCCACGCAGGTACGGCACGTCATCGGAAAGAAATCCGGTGGCAGTTTGGATATTGGAAGTTTCAGAAATGGAATTTCCTTTATCCGGCCGTCGCTGAAGCGAAGTTCGACATAATAATCCGCACGAAACTCAAGATAAGTGATCGTGTCGGGCTGGTCCGACAGCAGATCAAGGAAGGTGTGGAAGTTGGCAGTGGTGGTATTGTCGGAGCAGGGCGTGCCCACGACGTAGACCTTCTCGAAACCGAGCCTCGCCTCCAGTGACCGCAATGCATAGACCTGACAGGGAATACCGATTACCGCGATGCGTTTGAAACCGCGCGCCAGTGCCGGTTCCAGCAATGCCAGCAGCGGCGCATATCCCATGCGCATGCCTCGGCATTGCGCCATGCCTTCAGCTGAGGTCACAAGCACCGGCACAGGCTTCCACTTGTCGTGGGGATCCGGCGCCATCGTCAGCACCGCGTCGACGGCGCCGCTCTCCAGCAGGCGCTCGCCGATGCGCGTGACGATACCGGTCCACTGCGCTCCCCCGCGCGGAGGCGCAAGCGAAGCGCGTACCATGCGCCGGAACGGTCCAAAGAATATTTCGTCAGTTCGCTGCGGATCTCGGGCGCGGCCGTGCACGCGAGCTTCCAGCGCCGGATAGCCGGGTTTGATGAATTGGCAAGCCTGACCGCACTGCTTGGGATTGCTCGAACGCGAAATGCCGCAATCGGTGCAGAGATCGCGCGGCTCGGCAGCCCCGACGGCCGGAGCCCATACAGCGGAAGTGGGATCGCTGCGATCTACCATCCACGCGTTCCAGCGGCGCCCTTGAACGGCCCGACAATGCGTGAGGTGATCCAGCCGCCGTAGAAGTCGCCCTCCTGCGCCTGCACGCGCTCCTCATCAACCCAGCATTGGTCGACGCGGGAAGCGTAGAACGCCAGAAATCCCGCGATACCGGCAAATGCCTCCGCTGGTGCCGGGTAGCTCCAGGCCGCGTTCTGGGCTACGCGACCATCGACATCGAGCGACCAGTAATTCGCGTGCCCCTTGAATTCGCACCACGAACTGCCCGACGCCCTTTGCAGATAACGCTGTGCGATGTCATAGGGCGGAATGTAGTAAACTGGCGGGTGGCTGGTCTCCAGTACGCGACAGCCGGAAGTCGTATCGGCAATCGTTTGACCGTTGAAGATCACGCGCAGGCGCGCGTTGGTCTTTTCCAGTCGCGGCGGGCGCGGGTAATCCCAGACCGATTCTTGACCGGCCACCGGTTCCGTGCGTTCGGGTGGAAACATCACTGCAGACTCCGTGTTTTCATCGCACGATCATTGGAAACGTCACGGCGATCCCCCATGCAAACACGGTCGCGTTGGCGAGCGCACCCGGCAGCGGATGGCGCGTCGCCGCGTAGCTCCATCGGCTGATCAGGCCGTACGCCAAGAACAGGAGCAAAATGGCCGGCACGATGATGGCCAGGAAGAACAGCTTCATCGGGTTGAGAGCCACGGCTATCGCGAGCGAGAGCAGAAAGCAGAATTTTGTCAGGGCATACGCGCCGCGTCGGGCATCTGGACCCCGGGTCAGCCATTCATCGGCGATGAAATAGGGCAGGGTTCCGCAAGCAATCGCGGCAATTAGAGGGAGCCGCTCGGATATCGGAAGGAACGAGAACAAGTAGATGTCGATGGGCAGCCCGAAAGCGACGATGTTGTAGGCAGCAACGGCGGCCGTTGCGATTGCGATGCCTTTCCATGAGACCGGCGCCGCGGCATCCGGAGATCGATCCTTGCTCAGAAACAGCAAGGCCATCGTCGTCAGTCCGCCATACAGCAGAAAATGCAGCGTCAAATAGTCGCCGAGCAGGATAGGCAGAAAGTCAGTCGGCATTTTCCAGAGGATCAGCGGCGTCAGCAGCGCCGGCATAAAGGCCGCGATCAAAAGGGGCTTCCAGCCGAGGCTAATCTGGGTCGGTGTGTCGCTCGCGGTCGGCAACAGCGACGACAATGGCCAGGCCAGCGCAACAATGCCGAGGAAGACCAGCGCCAGCCAGGGGCCGCGGCTATCGATGAAGACTTCGGTTTGCTTGCCGAATGCAGCGTTGATCCAGCGCAGCGCTTCCGTCATGCTATCATGGCTATAGAGTACGCCGATATGTTCAACGCCTGGCGCCAGCGCCAGCTTTCGCGCGGTGCCATCCGAAAAATGGCCGTAGGTCTCGCCTGCGACCGCCGTTCCGCCGGCGGTGAGATTGACGATGCGGAGGCCTTCATCGCTGAGCATTGCGGGTTCGAGTGCGCCGACGATGACCAGCAGATTACGCGGGCTGGTAGCGGTCACAACGGGCGAAAATACGGACACCGCGACGGTTGCCTCGACATTCGGGTTCGCCTGCGCAAACCGTACGACGATATCGGAAGCCATGGAATGCCCAAGTACCGCGATCCGGCCATCGCTTCCTGGTAGCTTGCGTGCCCACGCGGCGACAGCGCCGAGTTCTTGCAGCAATGCGGCGGTGATTGCCTTGCCTTCGGTAATGTCGCCGCGCATCGGCGCGGGGTTGCGGCCGTGCCCAAGGAAATCGAAGGTCACGGTAATGTAGCCGTTACGCGCCAACGTTTCCGCAAACGGCTGCATTAATTGCTGGGACCCGGCAAAGCCGTGCGCAATGACGACGATGGGGGAGGGCTTGGCGGATTGTGGTCGGAAAATCGTAACAGGCGTTTCTGCGACGGTGGTCTTGACGATGCCTAACGCGTCGCTGCCCTGTTGTAGCTGAAATAGCCCGATCGCGATTGCCGCAATTGCTAAAAGTCCGATGAAGAGCTTCATCAGGTCTCACCGGCAATGTGTTTCTTGCGGATGCTGCGTACGGTCCACCAGATGGCCAACCCGGCGATTGGAACGAACGCGGCGGTCGCGACGCTGGGTTCGACGTGAATTCGACCGCTGTCATGTGCCGCCTTGGCGATATATCCGAACAGGCTGACCACGTAATAGGTGATCGCGGCGACCGAGAGGCCTTCGACAGTGGTCTGCAGGCGCAACTGCAGCCGGGTCCGCGCATTCATCGACTTCAGAAGTTCCTGGTTTTGTTGTTCCAGTTCGACATCAACGCGGGTGCGCAGCAGATTGGCAGCGCGTGCGAGTTTTAGCGACAGGCTCGATTGCCGTGCTTCGGTCGTGATGCAGGTGCGCAGCGCTGGTTTCATCCGGCGGGCGAGGAACGACGACCACGTAGGCAATCCGCCGACCTTGCGTTCGCCGATGGTCTGCAGCCTCTGCTCGACGATCTCCTCATAGGCGCGGCTGGCGCCGAATCGGAATACGCTCGCGGCAGCTCCTGCTTCGACCTCGGCAGCCAACGCGGTCAATTCATCGAGCAGCTTGTGATTGGCGGCAAGGTCACCTGCGCGGCGCATTTGCTCCGTAACCTCGACGAGGCGACGCTCCGAGGCCCCAATCGAAGGCGATAACCGCTGCGCTTCGGGCAGGCCGAGCAGGGCCAGTGTGCGATAGGTCTCGAGCTCGATCACCCGCTGAACCAACGCGCCAGCGCGTTCCGGCGACATGGTGCGGTCGGCGACCAGGATGCGGACAAAACCGGAAGCACCGGGTTGAAAGTCGGTGGCGTAGACCGCGGCGCCATCGGAGTTCTCGGCAACAGCCAGGCTGGCGTTGTCGAACAACCGTTCCGGTGCCGTGCGTTGCGGATCCTCTGCCAGCAGATGCAGATCGACCGCGACTAATAACGGCCCGGGCTGCGACACCATCCGCATTGGCGATGCCAGCGACGCTGCATCCGGGTGAAACGGCAATGCCGTCGGTTCGGCCGGCATTTCCCAGGTATAGGTGGTGAATTCGGAGTGCTGCTCCCACCGCAATACGAGGCCGTTGATCGGAGCGCGATGATGCTTTTCAGCAGGAGATGGCGGAGGCAGGCCTCGAGACGTGCAAAAGTCAATCAAGTTGGCGCGGTCGGCCTGCGCGCGTGTTCCCGAGGTATCGAAGGCGAAATGAATGACGCGCGATGGCACCGATATCGGCGTGAACGGTCGGGCATGGACTTCCCCAAGCACTGCGGCGCGCAGCGGATGAGGTATTAGCCGTACCGCTTCGCCATCACCTATCAAGACATCCGCACTCATCGCGATCTCGATCTCTGGAAGAAATTAGTTCCTGAGGGGTCACTGCGTTACGAGTATCACTCTGGCGTGCCGTGCAGAAGGTGAAACCAGCCGGATGGGCGCCGGCCAAAAAAAGTGTGCGTTTGGTGAAACGTTCGAAACTTGACGCGTATATTGGTCGTCGAAGTGTGCCTTGACACCATGGTGTGCATCGCACGCGTGGCACTCGTTTGCATTTCCGCAGCAGCTGGCTTTAATCTCTCTGCACCGCGGAACGTCCGCGGCTGCGGAATGGAGCTTGGGTGGTGGCAGTCTCAATGCGAATAGGCACGCGCAAGAGCACCATGGCGCTGGCCCAGACCGGGGACATTGCGCATCGCCTGTCGATCGCTGCGCCCGAGTTGGGTGTCGAAATCGTCAAATTCGAAACCACGGGCGATAGCGACCAGACCAGCAAGCTGCTGGTCCACGGCGGTAAAGGCGGCGCGTTCGTTGCTGAAATCCGTGCCGCTGTGACGTCGGGCAAGCTTCACGCGGCCATGCATTCGCTAAAAGACATGCCGGGCAATGAAGATACGCCGGGACTGGTGATCGGTGCGACGCTGACGCGAGACCCGCCGACCGACGCGCTGGTATTGCGGCCTGGCGTTACGATCGAAGATATCAAACGCTCGCGCGGAAAGGGTTACACAATTGGGACCAATGCGGTGAGGCGCGCTGCCTATGCCAGGCGGCTGTTTCCGGAGATCGATGTGATTCACTTTCGTGGCGCGGCCGATACACGCGTGCGCAAGCTCGACAACAGGGAAATGCAACGGTTGCCAGATGGCGGCGCGGCTGGACCAGCAGACGCTTTGATCATGGCGCGTTCGGGCCTTGAACGGGTCGGGCTTGCTCATCGTATGGCTTGCGAACTATCGCCGTTGGAAATGTTGCCAGCGGTCGGCCAGGGCATCGTTGCCGTGGAATGCGCCGTCGACGACTGGCAGACGCGACGGTATCTCGCGCTGATTGACGACCCCGCCGCGCGCCTGTGTTGCGATGCCGAGCGGGAGGTGTTGTGGGTACTCAATGGCCATTGTAACTCGCCGATTGCGGGCTATTCGACCATTGCGGGTTCCGAGATGTCGCTGACCGCGTCGGTGCTCGATGAAGACGGTGGCGGGCAATTCATTGAGGTGACACGCACCGGTCCGGCTAACCGGCCGCGCGAGTTGGGCCGTGCGGTCGGGTTGGAGCTGCTTCACAGGGGCGCCTCCGAAATCATCGCGCGGACGAGACTCGAGCCATGAAGGCATAACATGGCAACAGCATTCCCATTTTCGGCCATCGTGGGCCAGGACGAGATGAAGCTCGCGCTGCTGATTGCGGCCGTCGATCCCAAGGTCGGCGGCGTGCTCGCCTTCGGCGATCGCGGCTCGGGAAAGTCCACGGCGGTGCGCGCGCTGGCGGCATTGCTGCCCAAGATGAAGGTCGTCGACGGTTGCCGCTATAATTGCGATCCGGACCGGCCGGCGGAATTCTGTGACGATTGCCGCGCTCGCGCGGCCAAGGGCGCGCTCAAATCCGCGCAAGTACCGGTTCCGGTCGTCGACCTTCCACTCGGCGCGACTGAGGACCGTGTCGTCGGCGCGCTCGATCTGGAGAGGGCATTGGCGCGGGGCGAGAAGGCATTCGAGCCGGGATTACTGGCGCGTGCGCATCGCGGGTTCCTGTACATCGATGAGGCCAATCTCCTTGAAGATCATCTGGTCGATCTTCTGCTCGATGTCGCCGCGTCCGGCGAAAACGTCGTCGAACGCGAAGGCCTGAGTATCCGCCATCCCGCCCGGTTCGTGCTGGTTGGCACCGGCAACCCCGAGGAGGGGGAATTGCGTCCCCAACTGCTCGACCGGTTCGGCATGTCGGTCGAGGTGAAGACGCCGAATGACCTGCCAAGCCGGATCGAGGTCGTACGTCGTCGCGACAATTTCGAAGGCGACAGCGCCGCGTTCACCGCGGTTTGGGCGAAGGAAGAGGCCAAGCTGCGCAAGAAGATCACGTTGGCCCGCGAACGGCTGCCTTCCGTCACCGTGTCGGACGCGGCACTGGAACTCGCCGCAAAGCTTTGCATGGCACTCGGAACCGATGGCTTGCGCGGGGAACTGACGCTGATGCGTGCCGCGCGCGCGGTGGCGGCGCTCGAAGGCGGCAAGTCCGTCGGCGACGCGCATTTGCGCCGTGTCGCACCTTCGGCCTTGCGTCATCGTTTGCGACGCAATCCGCTGGATGACGCCGGTTCCAGCGTGCGGGTCGACCGCGCCATTGCGGAAGTCTTCGGATGACGGCTGTGCTCGCATGGTCCGATGCGGTGACCGCGGCGCAATTGTTTGTGGTCGATCCGATTGGCACTGGCGGAGTCCTGGTCCGGTCGCGCGCCGGCCCCGTCCGGGAACGCTGGCTGGCGATGCTACGCGCGGTACTGCTCCCGTCGCAGCCGCTGAAGCATCTGCCGCTGCATATTGCCGACGGGCGGCTGCTCGGCGGGCTCGACCTCAATGCGACGTTGCAGGCGGGTCGACCCGTGGCTGAACGCGGCCTGCTCGCGGAAGCCGATGGCGGTGTGCTCGTCGTAGCCATGGCGGAACGCCTGTCGTCGGCGACAATCGTTCATATTACCGCCGCGATGGATGCGCGTGAAACGATCGTCGAACGCGACGGGCTTTCGCTGCGGATGCCGGCCCGGTTCGGCGTAATCGCTCTTGACGAAGGCCTAGATGACGAATTTGCACCGGCTTCGCTTCTGGACCGCTTTGGGTTTCTTGTCGATCTCAATGAGATACCAATTCGGGAGGCCGACGAATTTGCGTTGGCTGGTGGCCAGATATCGGCGGCCCGCGAGCGATTGCCGGCTTTCAAGACGAGCGCCGAGCAGGTTGAAGCGATGTGCACGGTTGCTGCTTCGCTTGGCATCGCTTCGCTCCGAGCGCCGATTCTTGCGTTGCGTGTGGCTTGCGCCAGTGCGGCGCTCTCCACGCATGACGCAATCGAGCAGGATGACATCGCACTCGCCGCGAGACTGGTATTGGCGCCACGTGCATTGGTGTTCCCACAGCAACAGGGGCCGGAGGCGCCAGATCCGCCGCCGGCGCAGCCTCCTGAAAACCCATCTGACGCCGATAACGCCGGCAAGTCTAATCCCGACGTCGATCGCGCACTGGATGAGGTGATCCTTGCGGCGGTGCAGGCCGCGCTCCCACCCGATGTGCTGGCGGGACTGCGTGCGGCCTCGATGCGATCGCGCGGACGATCCCAAGGCAAGGCTGGGGCTTTGCAGAAATCCGGCAAACGCGGCCGTCCGGCAGGCGTGCTGCGCGGCGAGTTGCGCGCGGGCGCCAAGCTCAATGTCATCGAAACCTTGCGAGCTGCAGCGCCGTGGCAGGCGCTGCGGCGGCGGGAAACCGCTAAGTCTGGCGAGTTGTCCCGGCAGCGCATCCTGATCCGGAAGGATGATTTCCGCATTTCCAGGTTCAAGCAGCGCACGGAAACCACCACGATTTTCGTCGTCGATGCCTCCGGCTCGGCAGCGCTGCACCGGCTGGCGGAAGCCAAGGGTGCGGTCGAGTTGCTGCTGGCGGATTGTTATATCCGGCGCGATCAGGTAGCGCTGATCTCGTTTCGCGGCAACGTCGCCGAATTGTTGCTGCCGCCGACCCGCTCTTTGGCGCGCGCCAAGCGAAGTCTGGCCGGATTGCCGGGTGGGGGTGGCACGCCGCTTGCGGCGGGACTGGATGCGGCCTTTGCGTTGTCGGATTCAATTCGCCGTAAGGGACAAACGCCGACGGTCGTCATTTTGACCGATGGGCGTGCCAATATTGCACGCGACGGCGGACAGGGGCGTCCGCGCGCCGAGGAAGACGCGATGAGCGCAGCACGGCAATTGCGTGCTGCAGGAATCAGGGTCGTGCTGGTCGATACGTCGCCCCGGCCAGGTGCTTCAGGAGAAATCTTCGCCAGGGAAATGGG